>CABUHP010000076.1 GCA_902491415.1 uncultured Collinsella sp. | reverse complement strand
GCACAACTTCCAAGCAGATAAGGCCGAAGTAGCCAAAGACTACCTATCAGCCATCAAGCCCCTCTTCGGCTAAGTAACTATCCCTTCCCAAAGTGCCAACAGCAGCCCAACGCCCCTACCAGCAACAAGCCCCTCCCATCCAAATTCAGATATATATGTTGGGTTGCTTGTACGAACGCAACAAAGACCCCGCAGCTGGCCGCATGGGGTAACTTCCCAGCGCATTCCGCAGGACGCAAAAAGGCTCGCCGCACGAAGTGCGCAGCGAGCCTTTTTGCATGTCCGAGGACGCGCTGGGAAGTTACCCCATGCGGCCAGCGGACAACTATGTAGCCTCAGACTAGAACATGCCCAAGAAACCGTGCACAAACAGCGCGGCCAGAGCGGCACCGACAAACGGAGCGATGCCAGGAACGAGCAGGCCGTACTTCCAGTTGTTGTCAGCCTTGTTCTTAATCGGCAGCACCTGATAGGCCATGCGAGGACCAAGGTCACGAGCCTGGTTCATGGCGAAGCCGGTGATGCCGCCCATGCCCATGCCAACAGCCCAAACGATCAGACCGACGCAGATAGCGAGCATCAAAACGTTCTCGCCGGCACGGCTAGCGGTAGCCAGGATGGCACTGATGAACACAAAGGTGCAGATAGCCTCGCAGAAGAAGTTGCGGGCATAGTTGGTGCCCTCGGTGGTGGGGTTGGTCGAGAAGATGTTGCGCTGGGCAATAGGGTCGACGACGCCGTCGGAAGCCTTGAACTCATCGGCATACATCAACCACGCGATCACGGCGCCCACAAAGCCGCCGAGCATATCGGCAATCATGAAGGGGATGCAGCTGCTCCACGGCACCAGGCCCACGATGCACTGGGCAAGCACCATGGCGGGGTTCATGCACACGGCGCCGCCAAAGATAAACAAGGCGACCGAGATGCCAAAAGACCAGGTGGTGATGGCAAACATGTGGCCGGAGCCCTGATACTTGGTGCCCTTAAGCACGGTATCGCAGTGCACGCCCACGCCAAAGATGATCATGAGGGCCGTTGCGCCGAATTCGCAGAGGAGTTTGGTAAGCATAAAACCTTATCTTTCTTGTCGGTTATAAACGATTCGTTTAGGCCGCGCACTAGTGCTGCGCGACGACAACGCCCAAGCCATCGGGAATGACGGCCACCTTGGCATCGGCACCCTTCATCTCAAAGGCGAGCTTGAGCGCCTCCTCGATAGTGTTGACCGGCGTCATGTGCATATCCTTGAGCATCTGGTGATCGCACAGGTCGGTAACCATGATCACAGGGTGATGCGCCAGAATGCGGGCAAAGATCTGGCTCGTCCACTGGTCGGGCAGGGTCTCGTCCTTAGGACGGTCGATGCAGGCACGCTCAAACTCTGCCGGATCGTTGTCGGCGATGTTGTGATAGAAGCCCTCGCCACCGTGACCGTCGGCGCAACCGGCGACATCGATGATCACGCCGCCCTCGGGAAGTGTGGCCTCGGCAGCGCACATGCCCTTCACGGCCTGATAGATGTTCTGATCGAGCGGGTAGCCGCCGTTGGTGGTAATGGCGATCTCGCACTCGACGGGCTCAACGCCGGCAAGGCTCTTCACGAACTCGCAGCCGGCCTCGTGCGCCTTGTGGATGTCGCCGGCAAAGGAGCCGATGACCTCGTGCTTGCCGTTGAGCACAACGTTAAGCACAAAGGCAAGGTGAGCCATCTCGGCGGCGGCAAACATGTCCTCGCTCACGTGGTTGTGGCACAGGTTGCCGGCACGCGAGTGGGAATCGTTCACAAACTGACCGTTGTGGTTGTACATGATGGTCTTGTAGCTGGCGATGCCAGGCAGGACGGACTTGCGGCTACCAGAGAAACCGGCAAAGAAATGCGGCTCAATGAAGCCCTCGGCAAGCAGCAGATCGCAATCGGCAGCAATCTTGTTGATGATGCACTCGCCACCAGAAGGCAGGGTACCGATCTTTTTCATCATGCTGTCGTCGGTCGCGACATGCATGACGATCTCCTCGTTAGCGACGATCTCCTCGCCGTACTTATTAACGAGTTCCTCGTGCGTCGAGGGGCGATGCATGCCGGTCGCGACCAGGATGCGCACACGTGCCTCAGGAGCGGCAGCGTGGATGTGATGCAGCAGAATAGGCATCGTCACACGCGAGGGAACGGGACGCGTATGGTCGGAGCTAATGATGACGATATCCTTCTTGCCAGCACAAAGCTCCTCGAGCGAAGGCGAACCATAAGGGTTGGCAAGTGACTCCTCTACCAGCTCTTCCTGAGATTTTGTAGTCTTAAACTCGTTTTGATGACCTTCCATCACACCCGCGAAGTTCTTATCCTCGAGCTCCAGATGCAACGTCTTGTGGTCAAACGGCAGTTCACATTCAAACAATGATGAGCGCCCTCTTCCTTTCAACTGACACACTAGATAAACCGTTGGAAGGATACGCCGCTCACCGAAAAACACCACCGTCCACCGACTCATTAACACAACGTTCATATTTGACCCACAACAAAACAACCGCGATCCCAAACGGGACCGCGGCCGCCCGTAAAAGACACAATAGAAAGGATGACTTACACAGCGCCGAGGCAAACATCTACCCCGAGACGTACGCACGTAAAGCATTTTGCATAAATGCGTTAATAATTGCATAAAATGGCGCATGGATTTCTAGCCGTAACAGGGTAGTACCCTCCGGAGCGTGCATTTTTGCGAGTATTCAGCATCGCGGGATAAGATTTTGGTGTCAAAAGTCTTTCAAAAAGTAGATAGTCCTCATGACTCGACCCATCTGGATAGCATGCGGCGAGCAACCAGCTATATATGGACATCGCCAAGGCCCAATTGTCGTGCAAAAGCATCAACAAAGGCAGCGAAAGCCGGCTATGGCCTTATGCATCAATCTTTGGCTGCTGAAAACTCCGTTTTTTGCACGTCGCCCCAAGCACCCCCCTCCCCCAGCGGCTGATCCGCCGAAGACCGGACATCGCAGGGCCCGCCATTAGTTTACTTTTAGGCACACTCCGCAGGACGCAAGAAGCCCTCGCCGCACGAAGTGCGCAGCGAGGGCTTCTTGCATGTCCGAGGACGTGCCTAAAAGTAAACTAATGGCGGGCCCGGACGACTACAGGGCTATCGATTACCCCGTGTTCTGCAATCCTGCCGAGACGCCGGTCACAGTCGAAAGAATCAGGCTCATGTACTCGGCCTTCTTCTCCTCGGCCATCTCGTCCTGGTTCATACGCACCTCGCGAAGGGCGCGGACCTGGGCGATGGACAGGGCGTCGACGTAGGGGTTGCGCACGCGAACGGCGCAGCCGAGCACGCGACGACGCTGCAGCGGCCATTCATCACCGACGATGGCAAGGACCCACTTACGGGTGAGCTGCATCTCGGTAAAGACCTTCTCGGACAGATCCTGGCGATCGCCCAAGTGCAGATACATCTTGGCGATGCGCTGGTCGGTCTTGGCGATCGACATCTCGATGTTGTCGATAAAGGTACGGAAGAACGGCCACTCCTGGTAGGCAGCCTTAAGCTGGTCCAGATCGCCAAACTGCTCGCAAGCGGTGCCCAGGCCGTACCAAGCGGCCAGATTGATGCGCGCCTGGCTCCAGCTGAAGATCCACGGAATGGTACGCAGGTCGTCGAGCGACTTGGCACCCAAACCGCGCTTGGCGGGACGCGAACCGATCGGCAGCAGACCGACCTCGGTCAGCGGCGTCACGGTCGAGAACCACGGTGTAAAGTCCTCGGTGTTCAGCAGGTCCAGATAGCGCTCGTGGCTTGCGGCGTTGAGCTTCTCGGCCATATCCCAGAACTTCTGCGTGGTCTCGGTGTTGGTCTTCTCGACGCTCGGGGCCGACTGCAAAAGCGTTGCGGCGGCAACGGACTCAACATGGCGCTGAGCCAGCGTGCGGTTACCGTAACGGGCAAAGATGACCTCGCCCTGCTCGGTGAGCTTAAAGAAGCAGTTGACCGAACCCTTGGGCTGCGCCAGCACGGCCTTGTTGGCCGGACCGCCGCCACGGCCCACGGCACCGCCGCGACCGTGCATGAGCACCAGGTCGATATCGTTCTTCTCGGCCCACTTGGCAATGCGCTCCTGCGCGGAGTGCAGCGCGAGCATGGCCGTGGTAGGACCGGCATCCTTGGAGGAGTCGGAGTAGCCCAGCATGACCTCCATGCGGCGGTTGGTCTGGGCAAGGCGCTTTTGCACCACGGGCAGCGTAAGCATCTGGTCGAGCACGTCGACGCAGCCCTCGAGGTCCTCGAGCTGCTCGAACAGCGGGATCACGTCGAGCTCGGGGACATCCTCCTCGTGTGCAAAGGACAGGTGGGCCAGCTCAAAGACGTCGGCCACATGCTGGGCGCTCTTGGTGAACGAGATGATGTAGCGATGCGCCATCTTCTTGCCGTAGCGCTTTTGGATGGAGCCGATAGCGCGGAAGGTGTCGATGACCTCGCGCGTCATGGGCTGCAGGTCGCCATGGATACCGTTCTCGTGGATATCCTTAAGGGCGCGGGCATGCACCACGGAGTGCTGACGGAACTCCATCTCGACCATATGGAAGCCGAAGGACTCGACCTGCCAGATGATGGTCTGGACCGGACCGTAGGCGGCACGGACGGCACCGCAGGCGGCCAGCGAACGCTGGACGACGCGCAGGTCATCCAGGAACTCGTCGGCGCTGTGGTACATGGTGTCGGTGATACGGCGCACGGTGGCGTTCAGACGGTCGGCCATGACGAGCATGACTGCGCGATGCGGCTCGTGCTCGGAAATCAGCTCGGCGCGGGCCGTGTACCGAGGGCTCATCTCGACCTGATGGTTCCACAGGTTGATGAGCTCGGCAGAAGGCTTGCTGTAGGTGGCCTCGAGCGTGAGGTTGCGGCCGATGCGGCGGCACTTGTCCTCGAGCTTGAGCACCATGTGGGTGAAGTACTTGGCGGCGACCTCACGGCTCACCTTGGCGGTGACGTTGGGGTTACCGTCGCGGTCGGAACCGATCCAGCTGCCGGGATGGAAGAACGCCGGGCACAGCGGCGGCACGGTACCGGCCTTGTCGCCCAGCACCCAGTCGTCAAAACGACGATAGATAACGGGGATGACGTCGAACAGCGTGTTATCGAAGATGTCGATGATGGTATCGGCTTCCTCGACCGGCGTGGGCTTCTTGAGCGCGATGGGGCTCGTACGCACCAGGGCGTCGATCTCCTGCAGCATATGGCGCTCGTTCTCCACCAGGTCGGAGCCGCCCAGACGCGGACGCTCCTCCAGCAGGTTGGAGATACGGCGAATCTTGCCCTCGACGGCCTTGCGACGGGCCTCGGTGGGATGTGCGGTAAAGACGGGGTGGAACTCGAGCTTGCCGAGCAGCTCATTGGCACCCTCGACGCCCATCTCGTTTACCAACTGGTGATAGGCGACGGTGAGCTCGTTGGCGGGATCGACCTCGGTATCGGTCGATGCGCCGGCCTCGCGCTCGCGCAGCTGCGCCACACGGTAGTTCTCCTCCGACAGGTTTGCCAAGTGGAAGAAGCTCGTAAAGGCGCGAACGATGACCTGCTGCTTATCAAGCGGCAGGCTGTCAATCAGATCGACGACTTCGCGAAACGCCACGGCGGTGGGCTCGTCGGCAGTGGGCACGCCCTGTTCGTCAACGGACTCGTCGGCAGCGCGGCTACCGGGGTTGCCAGCATTGACCACAATCTCGGCTGTCAAAATCTTGTCGAACAGGTCCGCGATCTCAGGATCATACTCGCTAAGCACACGACGTTCCAGGCGCAGGAACAGCGCCAGATTATCGCGCAGCTCCTCGGGGATCTCGATCTCGGCGAGACGCTCCCTGGACTCGGCATTCGAGCCGATTCGGTTAACGAGGCGGTTGACCACGGCAGCGACGCGCGCCGCGGCTTCGGGTACAGACTGGTTGCTTAGGTTCTCAGCCACGTTTCCTCCCATTCCTCCTTCTATGCACGTAACATGCGGTATTCATTATAGGCGCTTGAGAAATACTTTCGACACTGATTGCGCTTTACCACACAAAAGTATTTTCTGCATTGCAAGGGTTTTTGCTCTAAATGGTCGTATTTCTCGGTGGACGGCATACACAAACGGGGGCATTCCGCATAAATGCGAAACACCCCCGTAACAATCGCTCGTCGCGAGCGGGACATGTTAGCGGGTCCGCAGCTCAAAAATCATGCGCTACAGACGCTCGCGAACCGCCTCGACGACGTTGGCCAGATCGACGAGAACCTCGTCATGGCTCTGCATGTCGCGCACCTTGACCTTGCCGGCGGCAAGCTCGTCGCCACCCAGAACCAGGATGAGCTTGGCGCCTACCTTATCGGCCTGCTTAAACTGGGCCTTGAGCGAACGACCCTGATAGTCGGCCTCGGTCACGATGCCTGCGGCGCGAAGCTCCTGCGTAATGGCAAAGACGTTCTGGCGCAGTTCCTTGCCGGCATTGGCGACATAGACGCACGGGGCCTCATCGGCACCCAGATCGCTGCCAAAGGCCTGCAGGGCCAGCAGGGCGCGCTCAAAACCGACGGCAAAGCCGACGCCCGCCGTGGGCTTGCCACCCTCGAGCTCAACCAAGCCGTCATAGCGACCGCCGCCACCGATGGAGCCGACGCCGGCACCGGGAGCCTCGACCTCAAAGACGGTACGGGTGTAGTAGTCCAGACCACGCACCAGGGTGGGATCCTCTACATACTCGATACCGGCAGCATCCAGATAGCGCTTGACCTGCTCGTAGTGCTCGCGGCACTCGTCGCACAGGTTGTCGCCCATCAGCGGGGCCTCGGCCATGATCTCGCGGCAATGGTCGTTCTTGCAGTCGAAGGCACGCAGCGGGTTAAGCTCGGCGCGCTCGCGGCACTCGTCGCACATCTCGTCTGCGTGATCGAGGATGAACTGCTTAACCTGCTCGCGGTATGCCGGACGGCACTGGGCGTCACCCATCGAGTTGATGAGCAGACGAAGCTTGGAAAGATCGAAGCCCAGGCGCTTGTAGAACTCCATGAGCATGATGATGCACTCGGCGTCTGCCGCCGGATCGGGAGCGCCGAGCCACTCGATGCCCACCTGATGGAACTGACGCAAGCGGCCCTTCTGGGGACGCTCGCCGCGGAACATGGCCTCGGCGTAGTACGCCTTAAACGGCGTGGAGCCCTGGGGCACCAGATTGTTCTCGACGACGGCGCGCACCACGCCGGCCGTGCCCTCGGGGCGAAGTGCCAGGCGCTGCTTGGGCTTGAGTTTGGTGTCGGTGCCCTCAGCAAAGACGCGCTCCAGGTTGGCACCGCTGAACACGCGGAACATTTCCTTGCGCACGACGTCGGTCGACTGGCCGATGCCGTGGACAAACACGTCCACCTGCTCGATAGCGGGCGTCTCGATGGGCTTAAAGCCAAACGGCTCGAACACGCCGGTAGCGATCTGCTGCATCTTTTGCCAGGCGCGCATCTCGGCGCCGATAAGGTCGCGGGTTCCCTCCGCCTTCTGTGCCTGCATGGGCAAACACCTTTCTTTTGTATCGCGTCATAGGTAGTAGTCATTATACGGCACAAACACAAACAGCGGCGGCGCGTCTGACCGAACGAGGGTATGGGGACTCGTTCGGCCAGATGCGCCGCCGCGGTTTGTGATCCGTTTTCCTCCGTCCCCTTCGGATCACGCGA
>CABUHP010000075.1 GCA_902491415.1 uncultured Collinsella sp. | reverse complement strand
GCGACGTCCAGGCAATCGAGCGCACGGGCAGCTACCATGGCCTGTACCATGTGCTGGGCGGCGTGATCAGCCCCATGGACAAGATCGGCCCCGAGCAGCTGCATATCCGCGAGCTGCTGGCGCGCCTGGGCCACGAGGACATCCACGAGGTCATTATCGCCACCAACCCCAACATTGAGGGCGAGACCACGGCGAGCTACCTTGCTCGCACCATCAAGCCATTGGGCGTTGAGGTATCGCGTCTTGCGAGCGGCCTTCCCGTGGGCGGCGACTTGGAGTATGCCGACGAGCTTACGCTTGGGCGTGCCATCGAGGCCCGTCGCACGATTTAGGTGGCGAGCCTGCTCCTGCCGTATGTTTTCCTCGCGACGCACGGGGTAGTCATAATTTCCCCGTGCGACTGTAAGTTTGTTGTGCAACAAAGATGCTTTATATCCGCTTATCGCATGGATGCTTCCACTCGCATCCTTAATTTGCCCATTCGTTGCGCAACCTTTTGGGTTCGCTGATACACTCAGATATGGATTCGAATGAATGCGCCGCTCCCGAGCGGCGTGTTTTTGTTGGAGGAGAACGCATGCGGCCCGGTGGCACTCAGACAAAGCGCGGCGCCGCGGTGCGCATGCGACGCCGACTGGGCTTGGCGCCGCGGGCGTACGCACTGCTGTCTTGCTCGCTGGTGCTGGTCATGGCTGGCGTTTCTGCCTATGGCATGACCGTGCCGTCCATGATGCAGGCGCATGCCGCACGCGAACCGCGCGTGGGGCATGAGGTCAAAAGCGATCTGGGCACCACGACTGGATATGCTTGGGCAAGTGTGGTCGGGCATATTGTGTTTGGCACCGACGATGCGGACGGCGCCGAGGCCCCGGACAACGAAGTCACGCTTGCCAATGGCAAAACCATCGTGCTCACCAACACCAAGATCATCGATCGATTGTCCAACAATAGCGTGGCGGCAACGGTGAATAAGGTCGAGCAGCAGAAGGAGCAGGACGCCCAGCAGTCCGGAAAGCCCGGTAGCTCGGATACTTCTGGCTCCGGCTCGGATTCATCGAGTTCGGGCGGCGGCTCTGGGGCGGGTTCCTCTACCGGAGGGTCTGGAAACGGCGGCTCGACGGGCGGCAACACTGACAACGATGCAAACTCCGGTGGCCTTTCCGCTGCTGAGGAAGAGAGCATTCACAGTTGGCTTGTGACCAAGTACAACATGCTCGACGGCTACGTTTCTCGTGCCAATGACGTGGTCTCGACCTATAACTCTACGGGAGATCCCAGGCCGTGCGACAGCCTGGTCGGGGAGATGTTTGTCATTCGAGCCGAGTTCGGTCGTCAAACATTCTCGCCCCGGTCAAAGTGGTATCAGCAGTATGCCAATCTGTGGGGCTGTTACACCAACCTATGTCAATGGGTCGGCCATTACGGCGATGATGACGTCGCGCTCGGTAACTTCAACAATAACGTGGCGGCGCTTGCCCTATGATGACCGATCTTGCATCCACCACACCACAATCGCTCGGTCGCGATCCCATGGTCGGCCTGCGCCTGGCGCGTGTCGACGGGTTTGAGCCGGCCATTGCGCTCGGTCAGGACGAACTGCCTGCCTATCTGCGTCGTTTTACGATGCTGTTTGCCGACGATGCCACCATGCGCCGTGGCGGTATCGGCCGCGTGACGCGTGCCGTCAACGCCCAAGGCGAGGCCGTGGCACTCAAGCAGCTCATCTTGCCGACGCGCGATGAGTTTGACGACGATGCCGCTCACGAGGCGCTGGTCGCCAAGTTCAAGGCGGCGTTTCGCGAGGAATACGAATGCCATCGCGCCCTTTCGGGCCTTAAGGGCTTTCCCCGCCTTTATGGCTGGGGCGAGGTCGACGGTGTGCCTGCAATTGTCATGGAATGGGTCGAGGGCGAGACGCTTGCCCGCTTGCGTTCGCGACTCGCCGTGGACGATGCCGGACGCCTGTCGCCGCTTGTGGCGGCGCGTCTGGGTCGCGACCTGTTCGATCTGCTCTGCCGTATGAGCCTGGTGGGCGAGGGCTTTGTCCATCGCGATATCTCGCCCGCTAATATTATGGTGCGTACGGCGCGCCTGCCGCTTGACCGGCAGCTTGCCGAGGGCACCTTTGACCTGTGCCTGATCGACTTTGGCTCGTCGCTGGCGCTCGAGCCTGCGTCGGCCGTGGCCGGTACCGGCGGCAAGGCGTCGTTTACGGAGCGTTATGCCACGCTGCGTCGCGCGACGGTGGCCTACGCTCCGCCCGAGATGCTCACCGACGATATTCCCGACCTGCGCGCTTTGCGTATGTCGCCGGCGATCGACGTCTATGCCGCGGCAAGCACGGTTTACGAGCTCATTGCCGGCGTCGCGCCATACGAAGCTGCGCCGAGCACTTCGGGCACCTCGGGTTCGCGCAAAAAGACGCGCGACATCGCCAGCCCCTACCGTCTCAAGATGGACACGCGGCCCGACTATCCCATTGGTGCCCATGCGCCCGGTTGTGATTTGACTCAGCTGCTTCGTCGTGAGCCCGATGTGGCGCTCGCCGCGGCCGAGCAGGCCCAGCAGCTAGGGCTTGAGCCGGATTCCGAGGAGCTACGCGATGCGCTGGCGTTTGTCGATGCCCAGCTGTTCGACGTGGTGATGGCCTGCCTATCCAGCCACCAAAAAGATCGTCCCGAGCCGGCGGCGGTCGAGGCGGCGCTCTCGGCGTTTTGTGACCACTATGCGCAAAATGTCGGTCGTTCGCTCCGCGGCGAGCCGCTCACGCCGTGCCCCATGGATGCGTCTGGCCGCGCGGTTCGTCGCGCGCTGATGGTCGGCGCGACGGTCGTCTGTGGCGTGGTTTGGGCTGTGGTCGTGGTTTCGGCCGCGCTGCTGGCGTCGGGCGCTCGCGTGACGGCGACTTTGGGATCGCTCGTGTGGTCTGGGTCGCTACCGGGTGTTATTGCCGCGCTGGCGTTGGCGCTGCCAGGCATGGCCGGCGTTGCCGCGGGGGCACTTGCGCGCGATCGGCGCTCGGGGTTCCTGCGGGGTGTGCTTGCGCTTTCTGCCTGCGAGGTTCCGGTGCTGGTTGTGGCTGCATGTAGCGTATTTTCCCAACGCGCCGTGATGGGCGGCCTTGTTGCCGCTCTGGTTGCAACCTATACGCTTACGTGGTTTTTGCTTGCGATGGGCTTTGCCTTTGAACTTCCCGTTTCGGCACCGCGACGCACAAAAGCCCAGATGGCGACTCCGCTTGCCGGTGGAGCCGCAGCTGCCCGTACTTTTGGCGGACCTGTCGAAGTATCGTCCGATTCTATTTCTACGACCAAGGAGGCCTAGGTCATGGCATCTCAAGTTGAGCTCACCCCATGCGGGGCCATGTTTGACATCTTTAAGCGCGCGGCGCATCTGAGCCATATCGAGCTGTGCGGCTTGGTGCTTTCGTCCCGTCCGCTCGCCGACGGCCGCAGCCCGCAGAGCCGAACCACCGATCGCTCTTGGGTTTCCCGCTTTATCGTTCGCGCGCCGGTCGGCACGCTTCAGCAGCGCTACTTTGCCGAATACGGTACCTCGGCTGCGCGTATTATGTCGCAACTGGCCCTGCGCCAGCGAAACCCCATGGACTCCACGGCTGTGATCAATATGGTGTGCGGTCCTGCAGGTGAACCGATGGTACGCGCGCTCGAAGAGTGCCACCAGGACACGAATCTCTATCGCAACGCGCTCGATCGTCTGTCCCAGGCGGCGGAACTCATGCCCGCCGAGCGCGCCGAGGCCGTGCTGGTGCTGTTTGTCGCCGTCGGTTGTTCGGCGGATGTGCGGTCCTCGGTGAACTATGCCATCGACTACGCGCACGCGACCTGTGGCGGAGGCACCTCCACGCCGCGTTCGCTTGGCATGTCGATGACCGCGGGCGAACGCGAACCCGCCCCGGCGCACCCCTTGGGCTTGCTGCGCGTACAAAACAGTTTTGTCGTGAGCGCCCCGCGCTGGATTCAGCCGAGTGAGCAGGGTGTTGAGATTGGCGCGCTGGCCACTGGCGAGGGCGATATTACCGACGTCGGCGACGATGTCTCGGCCCGCCATGCCCATATCTGGTGCGATGCTCAAAATATCTGGCACGTCGAGGACTTGTCGTCCACCAACGGAACCGTGGTGGTAAACGGGGCCACGCGCGTCTGCATTCAGGTCGAGCCCGGCCGTTCCGCCCAACTCAATCCCGGCGACGAGCTCAAGCTCGGCGAATCCACTACCTACGCCATCCTCTTTGGTGCCCTCTAGCCGGCAGTTAGGGACGTTCCTTTTCTGCCGGCACTTGGGGACACTCCTTGGCGCACCAGAGCCGGTCGCCCAGGGATGGAGGGGCCATTTTGGCCCTTGGCGGTCAGTCGGGGCGAAACTAGAAGATCTTTCCGATTCGCGGCTGTTCATGCTTGTAGAGCATCTAAAACAATAGGATGTTATTCTGGAATATGCCGGGTGCGTGAACTTGCCTGTCTTAGCCTTAATAAGGTATAGGGGAGTTTGGCTCAGGGGTTCCGTCTTGTTCTTCAGCGCAGTATTGTGGGACAGATTTGCTGAGATTGGCGCCTTACACCGCAGAGCGCACGGAAGGCTCTCGATTTGTGTTCTGGCCCCAGAATACAGGGCCTGATACTTACCAACTGTGGCATGGATGTAACATCTGTAGAAATCAACCCTTTTGTTGTCGACCTTTGTAAGAAAAACACTGCCATCAACTCTTTGGATGACGAAACTAGGGTGCTTGAGGGGAGCCTTTACTCCCCTCTGAGAGATGACTCATGTTTTTCGCTTGTCGTTGTGAATCATCCGTTACTGCCGATTCCGGATGAGATTCCTTATCCCTTCGTTTGAGATGGAGGACAATCGGGTCTGGATAAAACACTTCGTATTCTTAAGGGTGGCGATACGCATTTAGAGAAAAACGGTAAATACTGCTAATAGGGGTGACGACGATGGTGCAGGGGCGACCCGCGATGCTCTCATCAATACGTCGGATACTTGGGAAATCAGGTCTAGATGCATGTATGATGATGCTGTGTGGCTATTCAATTAATCCGCGTTCCGAATGGGTGCAGGGTATAGCTGCGACATCGTATGCTTTTGACCCGGCGCGATACTCAGATATTTCTGAGGCGGTTGACGAAGTTTATACGCACTATGCCGCGCAAGGCGTTTCGGAAGTTTGCACATCTACGTTACGGGCTTAGGTTTCTTCAAGCGAGCAGGCCGGTTGCGTTATTTCGAGCGATTTTTCTAGTCTAGACGACAAAAGGCAAAGGATTTGATGGGTATAAAACGCGGACGTTTGTGGGCGGATGCTCAAATCTATTGTGGCAATCGGGCGGTTGAAAAAGATATTTCAACCGCCCGATTGCCAGGTTCGTCGGAGGAGATGTCCGATTCCGACTCTCTTGTAGGAAGAGCTTGAGATCGTATTGGCCCAAGGCAATCTTAAAGCAGTCTCATTGGCAAATCTTCGCTCCTGTTGTGTTGAGGTGTAAGGTATCAGTGATTGATGTTTTGTGGCGGGTAGATTGGGGCCTTCCTTGATTCGATGCGTTCTCTCGAGGTTCATCAGAGCAAAAGGGGCTTTCGTCTTCATTGCTATCACGGTGATTGGAACCGCTCTCTCCTATGCCATGCCATACGTGAACGGGAAATTCTTAGATTTTCTTCTCGGTAACCGCAGCGAAAGAGACGCCGTACTCTTCGCGCTCCTGGTTGCGTCAATAGGAGTTTTCTCCACCCTCTTTACTTATTTTGCAGGAACACTTTCCATTCGCATAACCACGAGACTTTCCTTTGATCTTCTCAGGGAGGCCGTCTTGCGTTTTGAAAGAGACGATTACTTGGTGAGTCGGACCATCGATCCAGCCTATACAACGCAACGGATTATTTCCGACTCCAGCGTGGTCTCATCCTTCGTTTTGGCGAATTTTATCAGTGCGCCGCTGTCCATTGTAGCCATTCCCATCGTATTGCTTATCATATGGTCAATTGATTCAACTCTCGCGGTGTTTTCCATCATTCTCCTCATCGTGTATTTCTGTGTAATTACTGGGTTGAGGAAACTTTTGTATAGGGTCACGTATGAGAAGAAAGAGGCGGACAGCGCCTTTTACGCCGCAATTGCATCGCAGCTTAATCAGATTCTCAACATTCAACTGACATCTTCGTACGGCAAGAGCGAACAAGCGCTCGACGCTGGGTTTAAGAGCTATTTTCCCAAAGTTTTGCGCTCCGGAAAGCTATCATATTCTCTGACATCGCTCGATGGTCTTTTCGCAGCGTTGTTTCAAGCGGTGATACTTGTTGTTTCCGGAGTACGAATCATTAACGGAACTATGTCAATAGGCGAGTACACCATCATCGGTGCATACTTCGCGGTTCTCTTTAAGACTTTGAAAAGTATGATGTCATTGTTCAAATCCTATCAAGATGCCAAAGCATCATGGGATAGGACGGCTATCGCGACGAGAGAAAAGGAGAGATCGGGGTGGAATCGGACCGATTTAGCTAAACTCGATGAAATAAATGACATTTCGGTATCTGATTTGGAATTCTCGGTTGCCCTTCCAGACGGATCTGTCCGAGAGGTCCTCGGCGGGTTTTCTTTCAAGTTTTCCGGTCCTGGTACATATTGCATAGTTGGGGAAAACGGAAGAGGCAAGACGTCACTTCTTTACTTGATGCTCGGGCTATACTCATCGAAAGGCAAAGTAAAATACAACGGCGTGCCAATCGAAGAATGCGACTTGGATTACATACGTGCGAGAGAGATATCGTGCTGCCCACAGTCGTGCTTCGCGCCGGACGAAACGGTGAAAGAGCTGTTAGAGTATTTCGACACGCCCTTTTCTTCCTATCACCGGGGTGTAGATGGCCTACTTTCGCTGGAAAACAGCGTGAAGGAGTTGCTCGGGAAACGTTGCTCCGCGCTTTCGGGCGGTGAGCTGCGCCGAGTGTACTTATGGTCGGCGATTTCACGCAAGTCGTCAGTTTTGGTACTCGACGAGCCCACGACTGGGTTAGACGCTGTAAGCCGCGCCGAGCTTGCGGCCTATGTTAAGCGCAACAAGCAAAGCCAGCTGATCATCGTTGTCTCTCACGATGACGAGATGGTCGGCGCGGTAGAAGGGGTAGTGGATTTAGGCAGCATGTACCAGGGTAAATGATGACAAGTGTAGTGCTACCCAACTGGCAGAGATAACAAAAAGGCGATGCAGATGCACGTAGCATTCAGGCGGTTCGGACTCGGTGCCTTCACGCCATCGCAACGCTTTCAGATATAGTTCTCGTTCTCTTACTAAAGGAAACTTTAGTCTACGTCATCTTGTCGAGACAGAGGTGAAGCGAAGTGTTGTCGCGACGTATCTTATTCCAGGTGGCTCAGTATCAGCGTGAGAATCGCACCAAAGTGTACTTACGATTCTCGTGTCCCACGGACAACATGAGCTGAGCATTGAGGTTCCACCCTTTGCTGCAACTACACGGGGTTGGACGGCAATGAATATGCCGGGCCGCATACCACGCGCAGCGGGGGTCCATGTCCCAGTATGTTGCCTACAGCAGCCTCGATGTCCACGCACACATCATCTCTGCCTTCGCGTTCAATCCATTTGCCGGAGAGTGCGAGGGTTGCCAGGCCGTAGAATTCGAGCCGAACGGTAGTGTCGAGAAAGTTGGTGTAGAGCCCCATCC
>CABUHP010000074.1 GCA_902491415.1 uncultured Collinsella sp. | reverse complement strand
AGGCGAGACGCTGCGCATGCACTTCGATGCGAGTAAGATCCATTTGGTTTGTCGATAGCGCCAGGTAATGCCGTCGGGGATATAAGCCTCGGCGGCCTTGTCTTGCCGTTCGCCGAATGATGGATGACAAACACTTATCAACACAGATAATTATTTATTAAACGACGGCACACGACGCTGTCGTACGAATGTCAACGGTGTTCGCATGGTCGACGACCGTTGATATAGTTGACCTTAACTTGTAAAGGAGGACGCGCACATGCCGCAGACGACATACATTCGCCGCGTTGCCGCGCGCGCCCTGTATATGGCTCGGAGTCGCATATGAGCAGGTATGTTCACGGCTCCGGGAGAGACGACGCACAACTAAATAATCGACCGCAAAGCAGGTTCCCCAAAATTCCGGGTTTAGGCACGGCTGGGTTTTTGCCGCCCACCGTGCAGCAATACCGTAGTTATCCGTATTTGGTTCGAGAGGGGAACCGTCATGGCTGAAGAATTCGATTTCCATCCGATGTGGGAGAGCCTCGGCATGAATCTTGCCGATCACGACATGCTGCTGGGCGCTGTGGGCCAGATGTACGGCGATATGTTCCTGACGCAGAACAATCGCCCCAAGTCCACGTCCTACCTGGATTTTGTCGCCACCAACATCCACAGCGGCCGTATTAAGGAGATGCTCGACAAGAAGGAGGCCGGCGAGCCACCAAGATCGTCGGTTCGTTCTGTGTGTACGTGCCCGAGGAGATCGTGCTTGCCTGCGATGGCATCCCCGTTGGCCTGTGCTCGGGTGCCGACTGGGCGACCGACAAGGTCGAGGAGCATCTGCCGCGCAACACCTGCCCGCTCATCAAGAGCTTTGCCGGCTTTAAGCTGGGCGAGGTCTGCCCCTACATTGAGTCGAGTGATCTGGTGGTGGGCGAGAACACCTGCGATGGCAAGAAGAAGGCCTACGAGTTCTTTGCCACGCAAAAGAACATGTACGTCATGGATATCCCCAACGTGCACGACGAGTCGACGCTCGTGACCTGGAAGGCCGAGGTTAAAAAGCTTGCCGCCAAGATCGAGGAAGAGTGCGGCGTCAAGATTACGCCCGAGCGCCTGAAGGCTGCCATCCACGCCGTCAACGAGAAGCGTCGCGCCCTGCAGCGTCTGGCTGCCACGCGCGCTGCCGATCCGGCGCCCATCAGCGGTCTCGACAGCCTGCTGACCGTTCAGGCCGCCTTTATGGACGACACGCCGCGTCTGACCGGAGCCATCAACGAGATGGCCGCCGAGTGCGAGCAGCGCGTTGAGGCCGGCGAGGGCGTGGCGCCCAAGGGGACCAAGCGCATCCTGTACACCGGCACGCCCATGGCCGTGCCCAACTGGAAGCTGTTCAACCTCATCGAGAAGGCCGGCGGCGTTGTGGTAGGCGAGGAGTCCTGCACGGGCTCGCGCTACTACAAGGACCTGGTCGACGAGTCCGGTGAGACGGTCGACGAGATGCTCGACGTCATCGCCGAGCGCTACTTTAAGATTAACTGCGCCGTCTTTACGCCCAACGATCAGCGTATGAAGGACATTGTCCAGATGGCCAAGGACTTGCATGCCGACGGCATCGTCGACGTGGCCCTGCAGTTCTGCACGCTCTACGAGATGGAGTCGTTTGCCGTGGAGAAGGCCGCCGAGGAGGCCGGCATTCCGTTTATGCACATCACGACCGACTACGCCGGCGAGGATGCAGGCCAACTGCAAACCAGGATTGAGGCTTTCTTGGAAACCATTTAGGGGTATCCGTCCCGGCGGCTTCCCCAGGCACCCGATCTTGCCGTTCAAACCATCGTTTGCGTACCAAAGTACGCGGCGCTTCTCTTTCACGGCAACCTCGGGCACCTGGGAAAGCCGTTTCCTTGGTTGGTCAAAAGGTTTGTTAAGGAGTTATATGTCGGAAAATATGGAGCAGCCGTTGCCATCCACGTTTGAGGAGTTCAACGAGCAGCGCAAGGCGGCGTTTATTCGTGTCAAGGATTACAAGCAGGCGGGCAATCGTCTGGTCGGCTTTTTGTGCAGCTATACGCCGCTCGAGATTATCGATGCCGCGGGCGCCTCGAGCGTGGCCCTTTGCGGTACGTCCGATGAGGTGATTCCCGAGGCCGAGAAGGTGCTGCCGGCAAATCTGTGTCCGCTCATCAAGTCGACGTATGGTTTTGCCTATTCGCAAAAGTGCCCGTTTACGTACTTTAGCGACATGATCATCGGTGAGACCACCTGCGACGGCAAGAAGAAGATGTACGAGCTACTCAACGAGCTCAAGCGCACGCACATTCTGCATCTTCCGCAGGGTCGCGATCGCGCCTACGAGCGTGAAGGCTGGTACGAGGAGTGCTGCCTGCTCAAGGAGGAGCTCGAGAACTTCTACGGCATCACGATTACCGACGATGACCTGCGCGCTGCCGTCCGTCGTCGCAACCGCTTGCGTGCGGCCCAGCTCGAGATGTTTGCGCTGCAGGCCAACCAGCCGGCGGCCATGAGCGGCGTCGACCTGATGAGCACCATGTTTGCCGGCACGTTCAGCTTTGATATCGAGGCCTATGCGCAGCAGCTGGAGCAAAAGATTGTCAAGCTGCGCGAGGCCTACGACGCGGGCGAGCGCCCGGTCGCGGCGGATGCCAAGCGCATTCTGATCACCGGCTGCCCAGTGGGTGGCGTAATCAACAAGATCGGTCGCACCATCGAGTCCAACGGCGGTGTGGTCGTGTGCATGGACGACTGCTCGGGTGAGCGCACGGCGGCCATGATGATCGACCCGGAGGCTCCCGATATCCTGCGCGCCATCGCCGACCGTTACCTGGACATCAACTGCTCGGTCATGACGCCCAACGACGGCCGTATGGAAAATACGCTGGCCATGTGCGAGAAGTACCATGTCGATGGCGTGGTAGAGAGCGTGCTACAGGCCTGCCACACCTTCAACGTTGAGAGCGCGCGCATGCAGGGGGCTGTCGAGGGTGTGGGTATTCCGTATATGAAGATCGAGACCGACTACAGCAACGGTGACATGGGCCAGATCGAGACTCGCATCGCCGCCTTCATCGAAACCCTCTAGCTTCCTCAGGCACCGGATCTTGCTCCTCAAACCGTCGCTTGCGTACCCAAAGTACGCTGCGCTCCTCTTTCGGGGCAATCTCCGGCACCTGAGAAACCTAGAGCTAAGGCGCCTGAACGCGCAGCTGTCTTTGATGTTTAGATTGGGAGAGAGCCATGATAGGGATCGGGATCGATATCGGGTCTACGGCGGCTAAGGCTGCTGTGGTCGACGGGGAGGGTTCGGTGGCGTGGACGTGCGTGCAGCCAACCGGGTTCTCCTCGGTCGATGCTTCCGAGCGGCTGCGCGAGGCGCTGGCAGCGGCCGGCTATGACGTGGCAGCCGACGATGTGCGTGTGGTCGCGACCGGCTACGGTCGTGTCGCCGCGCCCTATGCGCACAAGGTCGTGACCGAGATCACCTGCCACGGTACCGGTGCCGTGCGCCTGTTTGGCGATCACGGCACGGTGATTGACGTAGGCGGCCAGGACACCAAGGTCATTCAGCTTAAAAGTGGCCGCGTGGCCAAGTTTGCCATGAACGACAAGTGCGCCGCCGGCACGGGGCGCTTTTTGGAGATCATGGCCGATCGCCTAGGCATTTCCCAGCAGCAGATGGCTGACCTGGCGCGTTCCGGCGAGCCCACCAAGATCAGCAGCATGTGCACGGTGTTTGCCGAAAGCGAGGTTATCAGCCTGATCGGTCGCGGTGAGCCGCGCGAGAACATTGCGCGTGGCGTGATCGACAGCGTGGTCTCGCGCGTGGCGACCATGGCCGGGCAGGCCGCGGACGCCCCGTACTACCTGACCGGTGGCCTGTGCGAGAACGCCTTCGTGGTGGAGCGGTTGGGCGAGCTGCTGGGGTCGCCGGTGACCACCTCGCCCCAGGCTCGCTTTGCCGGTGCCATCGGCGCGGCGATTCGCGCACAGGCGCTCAATTAATGCATCCGCCGCAGGCTCGCATTCATGCGTATACTGGGAGAAAATGATTGACCGATGAGAGGAGGTATCGATGGCTGACGATCAGATTAAGCTCACGTCTATGACTGCCGCGAGCGGTTGAGCCGCTAAGTTGGCTCCTGGAGCCCTCGCCCAGGTCCTGGGCGATTTACCCAATGTGCATAACGACAACTTGCTCGTGGGGTTCGATACCTCCGACGATGCGAGCGTCTTTCGCGTTGGCGATAACTTGGGTCTCGTGCAGTCCATCGACTTCTTCCCACCGATGGTCGACGACCCGTTTTTGTTTGGCCAGATCGCCGCGGCAAACTCGCTGTCGGACATCTACGCCATGGGCGGGCGGCCGAGCCATGCCATGAACCTGCTCTGCATACCCAGTTGCCTGGGTGTTGAGGTTGCCGGCCAGATTCTGGCGGGCGGTGCCGACAAGTGCGTCGAGGCGGGCTGCTCCATCGCGGGCGGTCACACCATCAACGACGACGAGCCCAAGTACGGCTTGTCTGTGAGCGGCTTTGTCGCGCTCGACCGCATGCTCGCCAACAGCGGCGCACGCGTGGGCGATGTTCTGCTGCTGACCAAGGCGATCGGCTCGGGCATCATCACCACGGCCATTAAGGGCGAACTCATCGAGCAGGACGAGGCCACAGCCATGTTTGACTCGATGCGCACCCTTAACGAGGCACCGATTCGTCTGGCCGAGGGACTTGAGCTTCACGGCTGTACCGACATCACGGGCTTTGGCTTGATTGGGCATGCGTGCGAGATGGCCGAGGGCTCGGGCGTGCAGATTGAGCTTGCGTCGGAGGCGGTGCCGCTCTTTGACCAGGTACTCGACATGGCACGTCTGGGCATTATCCCAGCGGGCTCCTACCGCAACCTGGACTTCTTTGGCCCGCGTGTGACGGCTGACGACGAGCTGGAGCCGGGCATGTTGGATGCACTGTACGATCCACAGACCTCGGGTGGCTTGCTCATCGCGGCGCCTGCTGCCGATGTGGATGAGCTCGCGCGTCGTCTGCATGCCGAGGATCGCATCGCCGCCGTTATCGGTTGCGTGTGCGAGGCGGTGCCGGGCGGTCCTGCTGTTCACGTTGTGCATTAAGGAAAACCGTTTATGCGATCGTCCGTTGTTCTGGGCGGCCCCTTTCGAAAGGAAAAAAGCTATGTCTACCAAGATTGAAGTCAATGCCATGGGCGATGCCTGCCCACTGCCCGTCGTCAAGACGCTCAAGGCCCTCAAGCAGCTCGATGGTGAGGGCGCCGTCGTGACCTCGGTCGATAACGAGACCGCCGTCAAGAACATCTCCAAGATGGCGCAGGAAAAGGGCTGCACGGCCTCGGTCGAGAAGGTTTCTGACGCCGAGTGGCACGTGACCGTGGCGACCTCTGGCGCCGTTGCCGTGGCCGATCCCGAGCAGGATGGCGCTGCCTTCTGTGATGCCAGCGCCGGCAAGGGTAAACTCGTCATTTCCGTTTACACCGATTGCATGGGCCGTGGCGACGACGAGCTGGGCCATAAGCTCATGAAGGCGTTTATCTTTGCCGTGACGCAGCAGGAGGAGCTGCCCGCGACCATGCTGTTCTACAACGGCGGAGCCAAGCTCACCGTCGAGGGCTCGCCGGTGCTCGATGACCTGAAGGACCTGGCGGAGCAGGGTGTCGAGATCCTTACCTGTGGTACCTGCCTCGACCACTATGGCATCAAGGACCAGCTTGCCGTGGGCGAGGTCACGAATATGTACGTGATCGTGGAGAAGATGGAGCAGGCCGTGCGCGTTGTGCGCCCGTAGCGTATTGGTTGGAGTTGCCATGAGGGAGAAGCGCCCGGCGCTTGTCATCACGTTTCCCACCACGGCGGCCGCCATGGGTTGCGAGTCCCTGTGCGTCGAGCGCGGCCTTCCCGGGCGAACGATTCCCGTGCCTGGGGAGGTCGCTGCCGGCTGCGGTTTGGCGTGGAAAGCGCTGCCTTCGGATGAGGATCTGCTGCGCGGCGAGCTTGCCGCGGCGGGCGTTCCCACCGAGGGCTTTACCGTGATCGATATGTGGGAGGTCGTGCGATGATCTACCTGGATAACGCGGCGACGACCATGCACAAGCCGCAGGCGGTGATCGATGCCGTGGCGCAGGCGATGTGCTCGCTCGGCAATGCCGGACGCGGCGCGACGTCGGGCGCGCTCGACGCTGCGCGTACCATCCACGGCTGCCGCACTAAGATTGCGTGCCTGTTGGGATGCCCGCGGGCTGACCATGTGTGCTTTACGCCTAACTCGACGGCGGCGCTCAACACGGCCATTAACGGCGTGGTGCGCCCCGGCGATCGTGTGGTCACGACGGTGCTCGAGCACAACTCCGTGCTGCGTCCGCTCAACCGCCTGGCGGCAGAGCGGGGCGTGACCGTTGAGCATGCGGGCTGCGACGCGAACGGCGTGCTCGACTATGACGAGCTTGAGCGGCTGGTCACGCCGGGCACGCGTGCCGTGGTGGTGGCGCACGCCTCCAATGTGACCGGCAACGCGGTCGACATTGCGCGCGTGGCCGCCATGGCCCATGCGGCCGGCGCGCTGGCGATCGTCGACGCCTCTCAGTCTGCCGGTACGGCGAAGATTGACATGGATGCCATGGGGCTCGACGTGGTGTGCTTTACCGGCCACAAAGGGCTCATGGGACCTCAAGGCACCGGCGGCCTGGCCGTGGCGGAGGGCGTTGACGTGGCTCCGTGGGCCATGGGCGGCACGGGCGTGCACAGCTTCGATGCGCTGCAGCCGCTTGAGTGGCCCACGCGCCTTGAGGCGGGCACGCTCAACGGTCACGGCATCGCCGGCCTTTCTGCCGGCCTCGACTTTATCGAGGCACAAGGCGGGGTCGAGGCGATTGCGGCGCGTGAGCGTGCGCTCGCTGATCGCTTCCTTGCCGGTGTGCGCGAGATTCTGGGTATTAAGCTCTACGGCGCCTTTGACCAGCTGACGCGCTCGGCGATCGTGTCGCTCAACGTGGGCGATATCGACTCTGCCGAGATCTCGGACGCGCTCATGCAAGGGTGGGGGATTGCGACGCGCCCCGGTGCCCATTGCGCTCCGCTCATGCACCGTGCGCTGGGGACCGAGCGCCAGGGCGTCGTCCGCTTCTCGTTTGGGTATTTCAACACGACCGAAGAAGTCGACACTGCTATCGATGCTCTGTGCGATTTAGCCTGCTAAAGCTGCTAGACCGTTTATACTTGCGGGACGGGTGTTTTTGCCCGTCCCGTTTTTGTTTCGACCCGAAAGGTGTGTCTATGGCCTCATCCGCGCCGCGCGGTCTGCGCTCCGACCATGTCGTCACCGTCGGCATCGCCCTGTTCTCGATGCTCTTTGGCGCCGGCAACCTCATTATTCCACCACTGCTGGCGCTGCAGGCAGGTTCTGCCACGCCGGTCGCCATGCTCGGTTTTCTCATCGCCGCCATCGGCCTGCCCGTCATGGGCTTTATCGCCGTGGCGCTTGCCGGAACGGCGCGCGAGCTTGCCGGCCGCGTGCACCCCAAGTTCGGTGAGTTCTTTGTCGCGGCGGTGTATCTGGCCATTGGCCCGTGCCTGGCTATCCCGCGCACAAGCTCTACGGCCTTCGAGATGCTGGTGCCGCTGCTGCCCGAGGGTGTCTCGCTCGGCACGGCTCGCCTGGTGTTTGCCGTTGGCTTCTTTGTCGTCGCGTTTG
>CABUHP010000073.1 GCA_902491415.1 uncultured Collinsella sp. | reverse complement strand
GCTCGTGCGACCCACGGGTACGACGATGGCGCCCAGGTCTCCCAGCACCATACTTGCCGTGGTGCCGGCGCCGCCGGTGGCACCGAGCACGAGGGCCTTCTTGCCGGCAACCTCAACGCCCAACTCCTCGACCAGGCACTGGAAACCGAAGTAGTCAGTATTATCTCCGTGCAGGCGGCCGTCGGGCAGGCGCGTGATGGTGTTGACGTTGCCCATGCGCTCGGCGAGCGGGCTCAGCGCGTCCAGGTATTCCATGACGGCGCGCTTGTAGGGGATGGTCACGTTGGTGCCCTCCCATTCGTCGCCCGTCATAAAAGCCTCAAGATCCTCGGGCTCGCGCTCAAAACGCACGTACTCAAGCCCCGCCAGCTCCTTGTAGATGGTCGGGGTGTAGCTGTGGCCCAGCACGCGACCCAGTACGCCGTAGGGGCGGGTTGCGGCGACGTCAGTCATCTAGAGCACCTCCGTGTAGCTGCCAAAGTAGGTGAAGCTCTCGCACACGTCGTCGATGGAATCGAGCAGGTCGTCGAGGGCCTTGCTGCCAAAGGGGCAGTCCAGATCAAAGTAGAACATAAACTCAAAGTCGTGGCCGGGGATGGGGCGGCTCTCGAGTTTGATGAGGTTGATGTTGAGCGCGTAGAAGCGCTCGAGCACGCGATAGAGGGCACCCGGCTCATTGGCCGTGGTGATCATGAGCGAGGTACGGTTGGCACCGGGATAGACGCGTGGCTCGCGGCTGATGACGACAAAGCGTGTGTAGTTGTTGTCCGAGTCCTGGATGTTGGACTCCAACACCTCCAGGCCATAGAGTGTCGCGCAGCTGCGCGATGCGATGGCGGCAACATCGGTGCGCTCGGAGCTGGCGACCATCTCGGCCGACATGGCGGTGTTGGGGTACTTGGTGGCGTGCAGGTCGTGGGACTCGATAAAGCCGGCACACTGGGCAATGGCTTGGCCGTGGCTGTAGACCTCGCGCACGTCGGCGAGCTTAGTGCCGGGCTTGACGAGCAAGTTGTGGTCGATCTTGAGGCGAAGCGAGCGCACGATGTGGAAGTCGAACTGGGCGAGCAGGTCGTAGACGGCGTTGACCGAGCCGGCGGTGGAGTTCTCGATGGGCAGCACGCCAAACTCGCAGAAGCCGTCGCGCACAGCGCGCATAACGCCTTCGAAGGTCTCGAAAAACGCGATGTCGGGCACGTCGAAGAGTTTGCACGCGGCGATTTGGCTGTAGGCACCTTCGACGCCCTGGCAGGCGACGGTTGCCGTCTGGGGGAAGGGTGTGTCAAAGGCTGCGGCCATGGCATGGGCCTTTTGCGACACCGTGATGCCCTTGAGTTCGTTGATGTAGCGCTGCTGCTCGGCCTTGCTCATGCTCATGAGGAGACGGAACAGGGTGATGGTCTGCGCCTCGTAGCGCTCGGGCGCGCGGCTGGCGAGGTTGTTGAGCTTGGAGCGCTCACGGGCGGGGTCGAAGACGGCCTTGCCCATCTCGATTTTTGACTTGGCTACCTCGGTGGCAATGTCCATTCGCTCGACAAAGCTGTTGAGGAGCGTGGTGTCGATGCCATCGATGGCCTGGCGGATGTCAGCAAGGTCCATGGAGGCCCCTTTCACGTAACGGCTGAGTTGGCAGGCAACCCAGGTGAGTCGGGTTAGAGCTGGGCGGCGTCCTCGAGGAGGGCGTCCCAGATGGCGAGGGCGGCGGCTGCTTCGGCTACGGGGACGGCTCGGGGGACGATGCAGGGATCGTGGCGGCCGTGGATCGAGAGCTCGGCATTTTCCATGGCGTCCATGTCTACGGTCTGCTGCTCGCGGCCAATCGAGGGCGTTGGCTTTACGGCCATGCGCCACATGACGGGCGCGCCGGTCGAAATACCGCCCAGGATGCCGCCGGCGTTGTTGGACTCAACCTCGATCTCGCCGGTCTCGGCGTCGATGCGATACGGATCGTTGTTCTCGCTGCCGCGCATGGCGGCCACGGCAAAGCCCATGCCAAACTCCACGCCCTTCACGGCGGGAATGCCAAACGCAATCTGCGCGATGCGGTTCTCGATGCCATCGAACATGGGGTCACCGATGCCCGCGGGAAGCCCGTAGATGCCGCACTCCACAATGCCGCCGATGCTGTCGAGTTCATCGCGCGCGGCCAGAATTTCCTCGCGCATGCGACCGGCAGCGGCGGCGTCGATGCAGGGCAGGTCGTTCGTAAGGATCGCCTTGCGGTCGGCCTCGCGATAGACCATGTCGTCCATGGGCAGGTCGGAGATGCCGCCGATCTGCGCGACGTGCGCCATGACCTTGATGCCACGGGCCTCGAGCGCCTGCAGCGCGATGCCGCCGGCGATGCATAGGGGAGCCGTTAGGCGGCCGGAGAAGTGCCCACCGCCCGCGACGTCGTGCATGTTGTGGTACTTCAAGCGCGCAGGGAAGTCCGCATGTCCCGGACGGGGCTTGCGGCGCAGCTCGGAGTAATCCTTGGAGCGCGTGTTGGTGTTCTCAATAATCGCTGCGATGGGTGCGCCGGTGGTGTGTCCATCGACCACACCGGCGATGATATGCGCGGCGTCGGCCTCGCGACGTTTGGTCGCGGTCTCGTCGCGACCGGGGGCGCGACGGTCAAGGAAGGCCTGCAGCTGCTCCTGGTCCACGGCGATACCTGCCGGAATGCCATCGAGCGAGCAGCCGATAGCGGGGGAGTGCGACTGGCCGAAGATGCTTAAGTGCAAGACGTTGCCAAAGGTCGAGGACATGCTATTCCTCCTCGAGCGTGACCTTGCCGCCCAGTAGGCGGTAGTGGTCGAAGAAATCGGGATAGGACTTGTTGACGGCCTCGGCGCCGTGGATCACAACCTCGCCGGTGGCGCGGCTCGCGGCGATGGCGGCCATCATGGCAATGCGGTGGTCATTGTGCGAATCGACTTCACCGCCAGTAAAGGCATCGACACCCTTGATGATGAGGTCGTCGCCGGCAATACGCACCTGCGCGCCCAGCGCGGTGAGCTCGCGGGTGGTGGTGACCAGGCGGTCGGATTCCTTGATGCGCAGACGGGCGCAATCGCGGATAAAGGTGCGGCCCTGTGCCAGCGAGGCCACGGCCGAGATAACGGGCACCAGGTCGGGGATGTCGTGGGCGCTCATCTCAAAGCCGGCGAGCTTGTCGGACTGCACGGTGGCGGCGTTGGTGGAGCGCACGATGCGGGCGCCAAAGCGCGAAAGCGCGGCAAGCACGTTGCGGTCGCCCTGCGCAGAGCTCAGCGACACGCCCTCCACGGTGATGGGATCGGTGCCGATGGCGCCAGCACACAACCAAAAGGCGGCGTTGGACCAGTCGCCCTCGACGGCCACGCTGCCGGGCGTGCGGTACGAGCCACTGCTCACGCGGAAGTTTGTGACCTCGGGCTGACCGTCCTTGGCGGGAATGCGCTCGACGTTGACCTCGACGCCGAAGGCCTTCATGGCCTGGATCGTCAGGTTGATGTAGGGGCGGCTCTCAATGAGGCCGGTCACCTGCACGCAGGAGGGCTGGGCCAGCAGCGGGGCTGCCAGCAGCAGGCCCGAGATGTACTGCGAGCTTACGTTGCCCGGCAGCACAAAGGTGCCCGGGCGCATGCGGCCGCTCGTCTTGAGCGGAAAACCGCCCAGACCCTGTAGGTCGCAGCCGGCGGCGATGATCTCGTCCGAGAGCGGGGAGAGGGGGCGTGCGCCCAGGCGTCCCTGGCCCACAAAAGTTGCTTCTGCGCCCAGCGCGCAGGCGACGGGCAACATAAAGCGGAGCGTGGAGCCGCTTTCGCCGCAGTCAAGCGTTCCGCCGGCAAGTGCCTTGAGCAGGCCAAACTCAACACTCTTCATGGTAGGGTGGACCTGGAAGCCGTCCTCGACGGTCTCGATGCGGGCGCCGAGTGCCGTAAGGCAACGCACCGTGGCCTCGATGTCGGCGCAGGTGGTGTTGCAGGTGACGTGTGTCTCGCCGTTGGCAAGCGCAGCGCAGATGATCAGGCGATGTGCCATCGACTTGGACGCGATGGCGGGAACGGTGCCCTTGAGCGGGGACGGGGTGATGCGGGCTAGCATGCGGATGCGTCTCCCTTCTGGCCGAGGCCCTCGGCAATGAGTTCGTGGAAAGTGGAAAGCGGCGTGCGGTCGATGCTGCAGCGGCCAATGCCGTGCGGAATCACCAGGTCGATGGTGTCGCCCGCGCGCTTCTTGTCGTGGAGCGCCTCGGCAAAGACGGCATCGGCGGAAAGCTCGCAGCGAGTCTTGAGGCCGTGGCGGGCGCAGAGTTCCTCAATACGACCGGGCAGTGCAGCATCGCAGACGCCGTGCAGGGCCGCGGCGCGCGTGATGATGCCCATGCCGATCGACACGCAGTTGCCGTGTCCGAGCTCAAAGTGCTCGCAGGCCTCGACGGCGTGTCCGGCGCTGTGTCCAAAGTTAAGGAGCTTTCGCTGGTTGGTCTCGCGCTCGTCGGCGACGACCACGGCGCGCTTGATGTCGATATTGCGGGCGATGATGAGCGCTACGCGGGCCACATCGCGGTTGAGCAGCTCCAGCGTGAGCGGGGTCTTCTCCAGCTCGGCGAAAAGCTCCGGGTCGGCGATCACGGCGTGTTTCACAACCTCGCCGCAGCCGTCGGCGAACTGCTCGGGCGTGAGGGTGGCCAGGCACCCCACGTCAGCGATAACCACGCTCGGCTGCCAAAAAGCGCCGGCCAAGTTCTTGCCGGCAGCCAGGTCGATGGCGGTCTTGCCGCCCACCGACGAATCCACCATGGCGAGCAGGCTCGTCGGGATTTGCACAAACTTGCAGCCGCGCATGTAGGTGGCGGCCACAAAGCCCGCCACGTCGCCCACGACACCGCCGCCGAGTGCCACAATCACGTCGGAGCGCGAAAGCTCGTGCTCGGCCACAAACTCCAAAATGGCAACATAGGTTTCGGCGCGCTTATGGGCTTCGCCGGCCTCGAAGGTGCAGATGCTCACCTCGTAGCCTGATGCCTCTAGGCTCTGCTTAACGGGCATCTGGTAGAGCGGGCCCACGTTGGTGTCCGTCACGATGACGGCCTTGGTGCCGCCGGCAGTGGCGCGCACGAGCGGTCCCGTCTGCTCCAGCAAAAACGTGCCAACATGCACCTGGTAGGGGCGTGCAGTGTCGATATCGATGGTAATCGCCATAAGCTATGGTCCTTTCGACCTGGCGTGATAGGTGGTCTAGTGGGAGGCCTCGTCGTCGAGTGCGCGCTTAATGCGGTCGCCCTCGGCAAGGAGATTCTCCAGATAGCGCTGGTCGCGGTCCTTAAGGGCGCGGCTGTAGGCGCCGAGCGATTCGATCAGATGGTCGATCTCGAAGGCAAGCGCATCGGCGTCGTCGATCATGAGCTCGGACCACATCTGAGGATTGAGGTGCGCCACACGGGTGAGATCGCGGTAGCTACCGGCCGAAAAGCCGTGGTGGACCTGGGCAGTGGGGCTCTTGACGTAGGCGTTGGATACCACGTGCGCAAGCTGGCTCGTGAAGGCGATGACGCGGTCGTGCTCGGCGGCGCTGGTCACGCTGAACTTGCCAAAGCCCAAGGGGCGCACCATCTCGCGCACCTGGCCCAAAAGCTCCAGCTTAAGTGCATCGTCCACCGCGGGCGGCACGAGCACGAGCGGCGCGCCCTGGAACAGGTCGGCGCGGGAGTGCGCATAGCCCGAGTACTGCGTGCCTGCCATGGGGTGCGCGCCCACAAAGTAAAAGCCGTTCTCGCGGGCAAGCTCAAAGGCGCGCTCGCACACGATGCCTTTGACGCCCACCGTGTCGATCACCACGGGGCCCATGATGGCGTCGGTGTCGGTGGCGTCGGCGAGCGCTTGGGCGTGCGCCTCGAGCCACTCGATGCAGGCCTCGGGGTAGCAAGCCAGGACGATGATGTCGCATTCGCCGAGTGTCTTATCGTTGAGCTCTCCGGCGACAGTGCCCATGCTGGCGGCCGTCATGACATCGTCATCGGGGTCCCAGGCCAGCACGCGGACGCCTGCCTGCGCATAGCCGCGGGCAAAACTGCCGCCGATGAGGCCAAGGCCCACGATGCCGGCGCACTTGGGGCCGCCCTGGTTAACGCGCGCGTTTCTCACCGTACCCATGGGCTACTCCATGGTCTCTTGGCAGACAACCTCGCGGATGGCTCGGATGCGGCGCATGGTGTCGTCGAACTGATCGGGGGTGAGGGCCTGGGCGCCGTCGGACCAGGCGCGGCTCGGCTCGTCGTGGACCTCGATCTCCAGGCCGTTGGCACCGCAGGCGGTCGCAGCGAGCGCCATGGGCTCAACGTAGCGGGTGTAGCCGGTGGCGTGGCTGGGGTCGGCGACGACGGGCAGGTGCGACAGGTGGTGCAGCACCGGCACGGCGTTGAGGTCGAAGGTGTTGCGGGTGCGGGTCTCGAAGGTGCGGATACCGCGCTCGCACAGGATGACGTTGTCGTTGCCCTCGCTCATGATGTACTCGGCGGCCATGAGCAGCTCGTCGATCGTGCCGGACATGCCGCGCTTAAGCAAGATCGGAGTCTGTGTCTTGCCGACCTCCTTGAGCAGAGGGAAATTCTGGGCGTTGCGGGCGCCGATCTGCATGACGTCAATCTTCTTGTCCAAGAAGACCTGTACGTCGCGTGGGTCCATGATCTCGGTGACGATCGGCATGTCGAGCTCGGCAGACGCCTCGCACAGCAGGTCGAGGCCGGCGGGGCCCATGCCCTGGTAGGCGTAGGGGGAGGTGCGGGGCTTGTAGGCACCGCCGCGCAGCATCGTGGCGCCGGCGGCCTTTACGCGGCGTGCGATGCGGATGAGGTTCTCGCCCTCGACGGAGCAGGGGCCGGCGATGACTTGGAACTGGTCGCCGCCGATTTTGACGCCGTGGCCGCAGTCGATGACGGAGTCCTCGGGGTGGAACTTGCGATTTGCGCGCTTGAACGGCTCGGAGACGCGCTGCACGCGCTCGACGACATCCATGGACTCGAGCAGGAACGGGTCGATCTTGGTCGTATCGCCCACCAGGCCGATGATCGTCTCGTTCTCGCCGCGCGAGACATCGGTCTTCAGCCCCTTTTTCTCAATCCAGCTGACGATATGGCTTACGGCATCGTCGCTGGCGCTCTGCTTTAAAATTGCAATCATGGTGTGCCTCTCACCTCGATGGATAACTTTTGCAAAAACGGCCCGCATCGCGAGCCGTGTATATGGTGCATGTGAGTTTATACTATCTGACTCGCTTTTGCCTTCTAAAGTGGGCCGTTGCGCCTCGTCTTCCTCGGAATTGCAAAGCTTTTTCTTTTATTTTGATAGCCCGTGGTGCACTTGGGTATAATGCCAAACGTTGGCCCTATTAGCTCAGGGGATTAGAGCGTCTGCCTCCGGAGCAGAAGGCCGTTGGTTCGAATCCAACATGGGGCACCATCGAACGTAAGACCGTCCGAGCCTCGCATGGTCCGGGCGGTTTTTCTTATACCGACGCGACGTGATGGGACGTGGTATGGCAGCAACGGATATCGAGCGCGGACTCTCGACCGCCGAGGTCGAGGAGCGCATCGCCGCCGGTAAGATCAACCGCAGCGTGGCGTGCAAGACCAAGTCGGTCAAAGAGCTCATCATCGAGAACCTCTGCACGCTGTTCAATTTGATCAACGTGATCTTGGCGTTCCTGGTTATTTTGACCGGTTCGTTTAAGAATCTGACGTTCCTGTTCGTG
>CABUHP010000072.1 GCA_902491415.1 uncultured Collinsella sp. | reverse complement strand
CACGAGCAAAAGGACGATAGCCTTGAGCTTAGCGTCGAGGCCGGCAATCGCGGTGATGGCGAAGGTACCGGTGTGGGCAAACACGATGGCGGCGCCCAGATACAGGCCGAGCGCACCGATATGCGTGATGATCAGGCCCTTCATGCCGGCCTTCTTGGCCGTAGGCGACATGTAGTAGCTAATGAGGCCCCAAGAGCACGCACCCGTGATCTCAAAGAACACGAGCTGGCCCAAAAGGGTCGAGCTGTACACGAGGCCGGCCATGGCGCCGATGAAGGTCGCGAGGTACGCGTAGAAGCGACGACGCGGCGCGTCGGGATGCTCACGGTTATTCTCGCTCATATAGGGAATCGAATAGATCACGACAAGCAGGCCGATACCCACAAAGGCGGGCGCGAGCAGCGTGCTCATGCGATCGAAGGTGAAACCCATGACGAGGGTCTGCCCAAACGAGATCAGGGGGACCTGCGTGTCGGGCATGCCGGCGCCAGCGAAATTCGCGGCAAGGGCGATGGTGCAGACCGTCGAGACGGCGGCACCCAAAACGCTGAACCACTTGGCGTACGGACGGGGGAACAGGGCGACAAGCACCGAGGCCACCATCGGGGCCGCGATAGCGACCAAGCCGAGAAGGGACAGACTGACTGCAAATGACATTGTTTCTCCCTTCTCCTACACGCCGACGACCACGAAGACAAACGCCAGAACGGCGATGCCCACGACGGCCCAGGTCTGATTGCCAAGAACCTTAAAACGCGAGCGCGAGCAGGAGTTCTCGATCACACCGCATACGACAAAGTCGATAAGGCACTTCACCAGGAAGATGACCGCGCCCAGAACGGCGGCTGCGCCTACGGTTGCGGGCTCGCCCCAGGGGACGAAGATCGCGCAGAACCAGGCGACGACCAGGACCTGCTTCATGGACATGGCGAGCTTGGCCATCGCAAGCGACGGGCCGGAAAGCTCGGCGAGCGGACCTTCCTGAAGCTCTTGCTCGGCCTCGGCCTGATCAAACGGCAGCTTGCCGAGCTCCATGTAGCAGGCAATCGCAAAGGCGATGCCGGCGAGGATCACGGCGACCGGCGCGTCGATGGCGCCCGTCATGATGTGCTGACCCATGGTGGCGATGTCGGTGGAACCGCAAACCAGGGCGGCGGCAAACAGCGCCAGCAGCATGGACGGCTCGATGAGCACGCTCATGTGCAGCTCGCGGACGCCGCCGATACCGGCGTAGGCGTTGGACGAATCCACACCGCAGAGGGCGAAGAAGAAGCGGGCGAGCGCCAGGCTGTACATGATGGTGATGGCGTCACCAAAGACCGGGATGGGGCTTTGTGCCGTAAAGAGCGGCAGACCCATCGCGAGCATAAAGGCGACGGCGAAGAACAGCGGCGGCATGATGCGCAGCGCAAAGCTCGCATCCTCGCTCTGGGACTCGGGGCGCGCAAAGAGCTTGGCCAGGTCGCGGTAATCCTGCATGATGCTGGGGCCGCGACGGTTGTGCATCTTGGCGCGGATCACGCGGCCGAGACCGGAGAAGAACGGTGCGACGGCCATGACGACCATGCCCTGCAGAACGGCAAGTACGATGTTGTTCATGCTCTCCCCTCCTTAACCCATTTGCACGGCGAGCACGAGGAACACCACGAGTGCCGCGACGATATAGCAGATATAGATGCTGTAGTTGCCGCCCTCGAGCTTAGTCGCGAGGTCGGCGAGCTTCTCGACACCCTTATGCGGGGCATCGACGAGAACCTTGTCGGGCACGGGCTCCACAGACTCGGCCACACCGGTGAGCTTCTGGAAGAAGTGCGCGATGGACCAGCAGACGGCCGCACAGCGGTCGCGCAGCGTGTAGAGTGGCTGCATAAACCAGGACACCTCGGAGGCAAAGGTCGTGGCCACGACGGGCATATGCTCGTTGGGAGCATAGCCGCATGCCCACGGCTGAGACTTCTGCACCTTGCCGACGGTCTTGAGCTTGCGATAACCACAGGCAAGGCCGACGAGCACCACGAGCGCAATGGCGATCGCGGGCGTGGAGGTGGCGGCGCCGGAGTACTGGTTCATGAGCTCCATGCCCTCGGCGGCAAACACGCCACCGTAGGGATGCAGCACAGACGCGGCGACATCGACCAGCACGGGCGCGATCACGGGAGCGCCAATGCCCAGCACGACGCAAATGGCCGCGAGCAGGCCCTGCGCAAACACCATGGGGGCGGGAACCTCCTTGGCATTGGCCGCAGCCTCGGAGCGGGGCGCGGAGGCAAAGGAGACGCCATAGGCCTTGACGAAGCACGTGACAGCCAGAGCGCCGGTAATGGCAAGCGCGACGGCAGCGAACACGGCCACGATCATGACGGCCTTGTCGCCCTGCATGGCGGCGTTAAACAGCGACTGGTAGGTAAACCACTCGGACACAAAGCCGTTGAAGGGCGGGATGGCCGAGATGGCAAGCGCGCCAACGAGGAAGCAGATGGCCGTTGCCGGCATACGACGGAACAGGCCGCCCATCTTCTCCATATTGCGCGTACCCGTAGAGTACAGCAGCGCACCGGCGCCCAAGAACAGCTCGCCCTTAAACATCGCGTGGTTAAACGTGTGGTAGAGGGCAGCCATCAGAGCCAGGACGGCGATGCCGACAGAGTTGAGCGCCATGGCGGCCATGGAGGCGCCGACGCCGAGCAGAATGATGCCGATGTTCTCGACGGAGTGATAGGCCAGCAGGCGCTTGATGTCATGCTCCTGCAGGGCGAAGGCCACGCCGAGGACCGACGAGATCGCACCGAAGACCATGACCATAAGGCCCCACCAGACCTGAACGCCCGAGGCGGAGAGCAGGTCGAGGCCCACCTTGAGGATGCCGAAGATACCGATCTTGATCATGCCGCCGGACATGAGGGCCGACACGTTGGACGGCGCCTCGGGATGCGCCTTGGGCAGCCAGCCGTGCAGCGGGATGATACCGGCCTTGGCGCCAAAGCCAAAGAAGGCGAGCACGAAGCACACGGATGCGACCGCGGGGCTAAACTGCGTAGCGCGGAAATCCGCAAAGGCAAACGAGCCACCGGCGAAGTTGGTCATGGTGAGGAAGCTCGCCATGATGAGCACAAAGCCCACGTGCGCGATCACAAAGTAGAGCCAACCGCCATGGATGGAGTTCTCGTTCTCCTCGATCACAACCAGGAAGTACGAGGTCAGCGACATGAGCTCAAAGGCGACCAGGAACCAAAACACGTTGTCGGCGGTGATGACGAGCATCATGGACGCCACAAAGGTGTTAAAGAAGAAGCCGGCGCGGCCCTTTTTGCCCGGGTACTCATCAAAGTAGTTGAGACCGTAGATCGAACCGGCAAACGCGAGCACCGAGATGAGCGCCACGAACAGGCCGGACAGCTGATTGAGCAGCAGCTGGAAATGGGCAAACGGGAAAAACACGATGGTATCGACCGACGTGACATCGCCCAGCACGGCCTGGATACCGGCCGCAAACGAAAGCACCGCGGCGACGGCGCCGATAAGGCAGCCGGCGGTCTTGGCGGCGTTATCGGCCTTGATCAGCAGAACCGAGGCGAGCGCACCGATGCACGAGACGGCAAGCGATGCGATAAACAGCGTCATGCTATCCATTGTTTACGCTCCCTTCTGCTTTCTCGGACAGACCCTGGGCCACAGCGGTAACGTCGACGGACGGACCGTTTTCGATCGAGCGCAGGCGCTTGGCCTCGTCGAGCTCGCGATCGGCCGCGCCGCCCATGACGGTCAGCGCCTTGGTGGGGCACGCCGCCACACAATGCGGGCCGTCCGGATCGAAGGCGCACAGGTCGCACTTGACTGCGCAGGTGTACTGGCCGGGAGCCCACGTAAGCAGGCTGCTCAGGGACTTAGGATACGAAGGCGTCGGGTCGCACATGCCTGCGACACCGGCGATAGACGTGCCATCGGGATGGATGGCTCCGAAGGGGCACGCGATGGCGCACAGCCTGCACCCGATGCACTCCTGCTCCTTGACGTGGATGCGATCGCCATCGTGCTCGATGGCATTCACCGGGCAAACCTCGGCGCAGGGGGCACCCTCGCAATGGTGGCAGGCAAGGGCGGCCGAAATACCGCCGGTCTTCACGAGCGCCAGGCGCGGCGTATCCTGAAGACCCTGCATCCGGTGGGCGTCGGCACAGGCGGACTGGCATGTTCCGCAGCCGATGCACCTCTCCGGGTTGATGTCGATGAAGCGGTTCATCCCCACTTCCTTTCAAAATAACGGGCCGGGCTCCCGAACGTACGGGACGCCCGGCCCAAAAAGCCAACGAGAACGGGACTACACGATTTGATTCACGTGCGTCTCGTCATCGAACTTGGCGGCGCCGGGCTCAACGTCCTGGGGAGCGGCGGCGTCCACCAGAGCCTGCTTGAGCTCGGTGTACTGACGCTCGACCTCGCCCTCGGCCCAGACCTGGTCGGCGATAGCGTCGACCTGGCAGGCGGAGAACTTGTCCTCGGGCGTGTGCGAGACCGGGTCGACCTTGTGAATGGTCAGCTCGTTGCACTTGCCGATCCACCACTGGTAGGTCATATAGACCGTGCCCTTGTTGATGCGGTCGCTCACGTCGGCGCGGCTGTATACCTGGCCGCGGCGGCTGTGGATCGAGACGATGTCGCCGTTCTTGATGCCGCGCGCCTGGGCGTCCGCGGGATTCATGCGGACAAAGCCGGGCTCGTCGGCGAGCAGCGCCAGCGTCTTGCAGTTGCCGGTCATCGAGCGGCAGCTGTAGTGGCCGACCTCGCGGACGGTGCACAGGATGAGCGGGTACTCATCGTCGGGAAGCTCGGAGGGCGCCTCCCAATCGTGCGCCATCAGGTTGGCGCGGCCGTCCTTGGTGGTGAACTTGCCACCAGCGAACATGTCGGGCGCACCGTGGTCGTTCACATCGGTGCTCTTGACCGGCCACTGGGCGTAACCGCCCTCGGGAGCCATCTTCTCGTAGGTTGCACCCACAAAGTTGGGGCACAGGCTAATGCACTCGTTCCAGATCTGCTCGGTGTTGTCGTAGTGCATGAGGTAACCCATGCGCGTGGACAGGTCCGCGAAGATCTCCCAGTCGTGGCGGCACTCGCCCTTGGGCGGAACGGCCGCGTCAAAGTGCTGGAAGCTACGGTCGGATGCGGTAAAGACACCCTCGTGCTCGCCCCAAGAGGTAGCGGGCAGGATGACGTCGGCGAGCATGGTCGTCTGCGTCATAAAGATGTCCTGGCAAATGAACAGATCCAGCTCGGAGAGCGTCTTGCGCATACCGGCCGAATCGGGCTCGGTCTGCACCGGGTCCTCGCCGTAGTTGTAGAAGCAGTGCACCTTGCCCTCGTCGACCAGGTGGCCCAGGTCGGTGAGCTTGTAGCCCTCCTCGAGCGGGAGCTTTTCCTCGGGCACGCCCCAAGCCTTGGCAAACTTGGCGCGCACTGCGGGGTCAGTGACCTTTTGGTAGCCAGGGTACAGGTTGGGCAGCATGCCCATATCGCAGGAGCCCTGGACGTTGTTCTGACCGCGCACGGGCGCGAGGCCGGAATTGGGTTTGCCGATCTGGCCGGCAACGCAGGCGATGGAGGCGATGGTGTGCACCGTCTTCAGGTTCTGCTTCTGCTGGCATACGCCCATGCCCCAGCCAATGATGGCAGAAGGCTTCGCCGTGGCGTACATCTCGGCAGCTTGGTGGATCAGCGCGGGCTCGACACCCGTGATGTCCTGTACGGATTCGGGAGTGTAGTTCTTGATGGTCTCCCACCACTCGTCAAAGCCGTTCGTGTGCTCGGCGACGAATTCCTTGTCGTAGAGGCCATCGTTGACCAGACAGTTGGCAAAGGCGTTGAGGAACGCAACATTGCAACCGTTCTTGATCGGAAGGTAGAGATCGGCGATACGCGCGGTTTCGATATGGCGCGGGTCGGCGACGATGATCTTGCAACCCTTTTCTTTGGCTCGCACGATACGCCTTGCGACGATGGGGTGCGAATCGGCAGGGTTATAGCCGAAGAGGAAAATGCAGCCCGCATCCTCCATACCGGGGATGGAGCATGACATGCAACCTGAACCAACCGTGTCCATCAGACCGAGGACAGTAGGGCCGTGTCAAGTACGGGCGCAGTTGTCCACGCTGTGGGTGCCGATGCACGCACGCGTAAACTTCTGCATGACGTAGTTCGCCTCATTGCCGCCGCCTCGCGAAGAGCCGGTGGTCATGACAGCGTTAGGACCATATTCGTCAATTATGGCCTGCATCTTAGATGCGGTGAAATCCAGTGCCTCGTCCCAGCTTACGCGCTCAAGATCCGCGCCCTTAGTGCGGCGGATCATCGGGTGCAGTACGCGAGGAGTCAAGATCTTGGTGTCGTTGATGAAGTCGTAGCCGCTCATGCCCTTAAGGCACAGCTCGCTCTGGTTGGTGATGCCGTTGAGCGGTTCGGTACCCACGACCTGGCCGTTTTGGACCAAGAGGTTAAACTGGCAACCGGCGCCGCAGTACGGGCAGATCACTTTATGCTTCTCCATGACACCCTCCTTCCTTTCTCTGCTACCGAATACTCGGTACTTATTTGACAATCATTGGGCTTGTCGCCCCAACGCTTACGCCTCGTTTTCGATGGTGGCGCGGGCACGCTCGGCAGTCAGCTCCGCCAAACGTTCCTCGTCTACCAGGGTGAGGCCCTTGGTCGGGCACGCCTCGGCACACGCCGGACCGCCGGGACGGTCCACGCACAGGTCGCACTTGAGCACGAAGCTCTTGGTCTGCGAACCCACGCGAACGTCGCCCATCAAGACCGGAACCTGCGTGGTCGCCACGCTCACGGCGCCAAAGGGGCATGCCATGACGCAGCTCTTGCAGCCGATGCAGTTGTCCTCGTTGACGCCGATGCGATGGTTCTTTGGATCAAAGAACAAGGCGCCCGTAGGACAGGCCTTCGCGCACGGGGCATCCTCGCAGTGATGGCAAGCCACCGGTGCGGAGATCTCGTACGTACGCGTCACGCGCAGGCGCGGCGCGGCGATGTTACCGGGGATGTCGTGCGCCTCGATACACGCCGCCATGCAGGTTTGACACCCAATGCAACGCGAAGAATCGGCTACGACTCGCTTATTACCCATGTTGTTCACTCCCTCCTGAATCCCTTGCCGAAGAGACCCTGTCGACATTGACCCAAGCCGCCCGTGGCCTGGCATCGACGTATCAAATGCATGCGGCGAAACATGCACTCGGTAGAGTTTCTCCAACGATATACAGGTTAAATATACGCAGTTGCAGGTGGCAAACTTGAGCATAGGCCCTGCAATACGGGTGTATTGCAGGGGTTTTGGCAGGTTGGAATTATTCTCTAGAAGCTATAAAGGTGAGTGTATTACATGCGTACATCCAAGGGAGATTTCACGCCCGTTTATAAAGGATGTAATACGTTTGATATATATTTCGCGCTCATTAACTTGAGTGCAATAAAGCAGTGGTTATATGATTGGCTATTATTAGCCAATGTTGTATTTGACCATTCATATTGCACGCTCATTAAGGGAGGCCAGTGATGTCATCGACTCAAAAACGAGCCATCCTGCAGGTGCGCATTCGCGAGGAAGACAAGCAGCATGCCGAACGTCTCTACGACGCCATGGGCACATCGCTCGCCGAGGCTGTCCGTCTATTTGTCGCGCAAAGCATTTTGATGCGCAAGCTCCCCTTTCAGCCGGTCGCCGTGCGCTCAAAGGACGGCACCGCCGCCTATGGATCGCTCAAAGCATATGGGGACCCCAATCGCCGCTCCGAGGAGCGC
>CABUHP010000071.1 GCA_902491415.1 uncultured Collinsella sp. | reverse complement strand
CCCGACAAAGTGTTCAAGCGCCCACATGACGCCGGCGCCTGCGGCAGCACCTAGGCCACCGAGCAAAAGGCCAAAGAAACCGCCATGTAGGATAGATTTGACCTGAAGGCCACGCAGGCGACGACGCAGCCACCACAGCGAACAGCCGACCAAGATCACGTAGTCGACGACATACGAAAGCGCGATTGCCGGCATACCGAAGCCCAGCACAACGCCAAACAGCAGAACCGAGCCGGCCTGGCCGATGGCGGAATACAGGCAATAGCGGCTATAGGGCTTCATGTCGAGCAAGGCAGAGAAGCTCTTCTGCATCAATACGACCACGCCGTAGAGCGGCAGCGAGAGCGCCAGGTAGACAAGGTACTCGGACACCAGCGCCACGCCGGATTCATCGAACTTGCCAGCACAGTAGATCATATTGAGCGGACGTGCGAAGACAATCAGGTACAGTGCGAACGGAATCAGGAAGAACAGCATCTGGGCGACGCCACGCGAAATGCCCGTGCGAACGCTGTCGTAATCCTTCTCCTGTGCGTCATGAGAGAGCTCGGTATAGAGCGCCGTCGAAAGCGAGGCGGCAATCAGCGCGTAGGGCAGCGTGTACCACAGGCGCGCATAGGCGATGACGGAAGGACCCGTCTCGGGCTGGACCACCAGCGCGGCAGCGTTGGTGATAGAAGTCGAGACAAACATGCACACCGTGGCGAGCAGCGTCGGGATACCGAGCGCAATCGTCTGGCGCAGCGCGGGGTCCTTAAAGTCGATATGGATATGGGGATGCACGCCGTGCTTGCCAAGCGCGGGGATCTGACATGCCATCTGAACAAAGACACCGAGGGTCGTACCGGCCGCAATCAAGATGATGCCGGCACGTTCGCCAAACTGTGCGGACACGGGCGCAAAACCCATAAAGCTCGCAATGACGATCACATTGTTGAGGACCGGGGCAAACGTCGACCAGAAGTAGTCGCGGTGTGCGTTGAGAACGCCCGAGAACACCGAGCCCAAACCATAAAACAGAATCTGGATGGCAAAGAAACGGAACATGAACGCAGCGGTATCCATGCTGCCACCGTCACCCGAAAGGAACGATTGCGTCCAGATAAAGCCCGGGGCGAACACGGTCCCCAGCAACGAAATGCCACCCAGCACTAAAAGCAGAATGCCGAGCAGGTTGCCCACGTACTCGTTCGAGGCCTCGCGACCCTGCTCACGCCTCACGCCCATGTACACGGGCAAAAACGCCGTCACGAGCATGCCACCCATCACGAGTTCGTAGAGCATATTGGGCAGGTTGTTGGCGACCTGATAGGAGGACGAGAGTAGCGACATGCCGATAGCGGCCGCCATTGCCCACGTGCGGATAAAACCGGTGACGCGAGACACGATAGTCAGGATGGTCATAAGCCCGGCGGAACGACCAACCGTGGAGTAGTCCGACGAGCCCATGTCGTCAGTGTCATCTCGCGACGAAGAAGCTTCGGATGAGGGTGTCTGAGGCGCAGATTCTTTTGCAAAATGAGCTCCGCGCTTCAATTCTTCCTGCGGCATCGCTCAGTCCTCTCTCGTAATCGCGGCAACCGTCGCCCCGCAAAATGCAATTAAATCATCGGGTGCAAGCTCGAGCTGATAACCACGCTTGCCTCCCGAAATAAAAATGGTATCCCAAAGGACACACGTCTCATCAATGAGCGTCCGGTAGCGTTTTTTCATACCGACCGGGCTGCAGCCGCCGCGAACGTAGCCAGTCGCCGCAAGCAAATCCTTCACATGCATCATAACCAAGGACTTCTCCCCCGCGGCACGCGCGGCGGACTTTAGATCGAGCTCATCGGCAACAGGGATGCAGCACACGACATGGTCGTTGGACGGCGTCACGCAGACCAAGGTCTTAAATCCTTGACCGGGCTCCTCGCCAAGCTGCTCCGAAATCGCGACCCCCAGGCCCACCGACTCATCACCATCGTCTTCGTACGTATGTAGAACATAGGAAATGCCGGCGCTTTCCAGCTCGCGCATCGCATTGGTTTTTGGCGTCTTTACAGCCTTTGCCATGACATATCCTTTCCCTCGCATTCGGACGCAAGGATTAAGTATATGTCCAATTCGGCTGCATACGTCACTTCGGCACAGCAAGCGCCATCGAATCACAAGGAGTCGATGGCGCCCATAAACTGAATCGCCTATTTATTGAGCATCAAGTTGAGCCTGACGCTCCCGGTCACGCCTGAGCAACGGCGCCAAAAACTTGCCCGTATAACTCTGCGGACAGTCCGCAACCTGCTCCGGTGTGCCCGAAACCACAACGGTTCCGCCGCCGTTACCGCCCTCGGGACCCATATCGATCAGACGATCGGCAACCTTGATGACATCAAGGTTGTGCTCAATCACCAGCACCGTGTTGCCCGCATCGACCAAGCGCTGCAGCACATCGAGCAGCTGGCGGACGTCCTCAAAATGAAGGCCGGTCGTCGGCTCGTCCAAAATATAGAACGTCTTGCCCGTCTGGCGTCGATGAAGCTCCTTGGCGAGCTTCACACGCTGCGCCTCGCCGCCCGAGAGCGTCGTGGCGGGCTGGCCCAGGCTCACGTAGCCCAAGCCTACATCGTACAGCGTTTGGAGCTTGCGCTTAATCTGCGGGATATTCCCAAAGAAGGCCAGCGCCTCGGTGACACTCATTTCAAGCACGTCCGAGATGGTCTTGCCACGGTAGGTGACCTCGAGTGTCTCGCGGTTGTAGCGTTTGCCGCCGCAAACTTCGCAGGGAACGTAGATATCGGGAAGGAAGTGCATCTCGATCTTGATCTGCCCGTCGCCCTTGCACGCCTCACAGCGCCCGCCACTCACATTAAAGGAGAAACGACCCGGCGAGTAGCCGCGCGCCTTCGACTCCGGCGTACTCGCAAACAGCGCGCGAAGATCATCCCACAGGCCGATATAGGTAGCAGGGTTGGAACGCGGCGTGCGGCCAATCGGCGACTGGTCGATATCGATAACCTTATCGATACACTCGATGCCCTCGATTTTCTTATATGGACCCACAGGGCGCGTCGAACGGTGAATGGCATTCGTAAGGGCAGGCGCAATGGTATCGGTAACCAGGGAGCTCTTGCCCGATCCTGACACGCCGGTAACAACCGTAAGCGTACCAAACTCGATCTTGGCAGTAACGTTTTTGAGGTTGTTGGCTCGAGCGCCCGTAATTTTAAGGCAGCCGCGACCGGGCTTGCGCCGTTCATCAGGCACCCGGATCATTCGTTTGCCGGTCAGATAAGCGCCCGTCATCGACTCAGGACACGCCATGATATCGGCAGGCGTTCCCGCCGCGACTACGTGTCCGCCGTTGACGCCGGCGCCGGGCCCCATGTCGATCACGTAATCGGCGGCACGAATTGTATCCTCGTCGTGTTCGACGACGATAACGGTATTGCCGATATCGCGCAGGCGCTCGAGCGTCTTGATCAAGCGCTCGTTGTCACGCTGATGAAGACCGATCGAGGGCTCGTCCAGAATATAGAGCACGCCCATGAGACCCGCGCCGATCTGCGTTGCCAGGCGAATACGCTGCGCCTCGCCACCGGAAAGCGTCGCCGAGGCACGATCGAGCGTCAGATAGTCGAGTCCAACATCGACCAGAAAACGCAAGCGCTCCAGGATTTCCTTGACGATACGGCCGCCGATAAACTGTTGGCGCTCGGTGAGTTCCAGGCCCTCAAAAAACTCGAGCGATTCACGGCACGACAGGCAACAAACCTCGTAAATGGACTTGCCGCCCACGGTGACGGCGAGCATCTCAGGGCGCAAACGAGCGCCGTGGCAGCTCGAGCACGGCTCCTCGCGAATGTACTTCTCCAGGCGCGCCTTGGTGTTCTCGTTCGTCGTCTCGGTATAGCGTTCGTACAGGATGTTGCGAACGCCCGAAAACTTGGTATCCCACTGGCTGCGACGTCCGTCGAGCTTTTGGTAGTCGACCGAGATCTTCGTATCGCCCAGGCCATCCAAGAATGCACGACGCACGCGAGGAGGCAAGTCCTCCCACGGCGTATCGGCGCTCACCTTAAAGTGTTTGCAGACCGCAGCAAAAATCTGCGGATAGTAGTTCGAATTGCCGAACAGACTACCAAAGACTCCGTCGGCAATGGACTTCGAGGGGTCCTCGATCAGCGCCTCGGCATCAACGGTTTTCTTAAAGCCCAGGCCGTCGCACTCAGGACATGCGCCATAGGGAGCGTTGAACGAAAAATCACGCGGTTGAAGATCGTCAATGGAGTGACCATGCTCCGGGCACGCCAAGGCTAACGAATACTCCAGCAGCTCGCCCTCGGTCCCCTCGGGAGCATCACGATCGGGCAGCATGTACACGTTTACATTGCCGTGAGCCAGCGCGGTCGCCTGCTCAACAGACTCGGCTATACGGCCCAGAGAGTTCTCACGGATCACGATGCGATCGACCACGACCTCGATATCGTGCTTGAACTTCTTGTCCAGATCGATCGGATCGTCGAGCGAGCGCACTTCACCGTCGACACGCACGCGGCTAAAGCCCTCGGCGCGAAGGTCCTCAAACAGTTTGGAGTACTCGCCTTTTCGCCCGCGCACCACCGGTGCCAGCACAAACGCGCGGCGGCCCTCCCCCGCCGCCAAGACCTTGTCGGCAACCTGGTCGGTCGTCTGGCGCTCAATGACGCGGCCGCATTCGGGACAGTGCGGGGTGCCCACACGGGCGAACAGCAGGCGCAGATAGTCATAAATCTCGGTTACGGTGCCAACCGTCGAGCGAGGGTTTTTAGACGTCGTCTTTTGGTCGATCGACACCGCCGGCGAAAGGCCGTCGATTGAATCCAAGTCGGGTTTGTCCATCTGGCCCAAGAACTGGCGCGCATAGCTCGAAAGGCTCTCGACGTATCGACGCTGGCCCTCGGCATAGATAGTGTCAAATGCCAGCGAGCTCTTGCCCGAGCCAGAAAGACCGGTAATGACCACGAGTTGGTCACGCGGAATGGAAACATCGATATCGCGGAGGTTGTGCTCACGAGCGCCGCGAATAACGATAGAAGAATCAGACATGGAAGCTCCTTGCCTCCTATTGCATCGAATCATACTGCCGATGAGTTTAGCGCACTCGACGCGCACAGATGTTCGTAATACAAGATTCGCAGACCTTTAGCTTTGCGTATCGGGTGCTTTGTTTCTCGAAATACCGTGGAGAGGTTACAGTAATCTAATACTGAACTTAGTTTGCTGTAACAGAGGAACGTCCATGACCGAAGATATCCCCCTTGAAATCACTTCGAGCGACATGGCCAATCTGCCCATATTCATCGCCGTCCTTATCGTGGCCACCGTCGTCGTGCGCGTGTATTTTTCAATCAAACACAATGAAAAGCCGCCCATTGCCCGCGTCTTTTGGTGCGCGACGCTCCTCATCCCGCTCGGCGTGGTAGCTGCATGGATTACGAATCAATTGCTCGTAAATGAGGACAGTTCCCTATGGGTCCTTTCTTATTCGGCGCTCGGTGCTGCCGCCGTCATACTTCTTGTCGAACCCTTGGTTTCGGGACTTATCGACCAAACCGATCTTGCGACGGGAACGGTTGCCTGTATTTGCCGTGACATCCTTGTCATCGCCGCTGTTTCAGCGCTCTCGTTCGTTTCACTCGAAATTGCCTGTAACGAAACGTTCTATCGCATTCCCGCCAACTCATTCGGGTTTTCCGTCGGGCTGCTCGCGACGGTTCTGCTCTCCCTTTATTTGCTGGGACAGCGTCATGGAGGCGTCATGGCCCTCGTGCCCGTCGCCTGTTGCATCCTTGGCATTGCCGAGCACTTCGTCATAACGTTTAAAGGCGAAGCCATCCTGCCAAGCGATATCTTGGCCCTTGGCACCGCAATGGAAGTGAGCGAGGGATACGAGTTTACCTTTACCGCCGGAATCGTAACCTCTCTCGCCCTGCTGGAGATTTCCCTGGGGCTTCTTTCGCTTATCCGACCGCGAAAGCTCCGTACGCCCACCCATGTCTTCCCCGCAATCGCCGCTAACCTCTGCGCTTTTCTGCTAGTGACCGTTGTGGGGCTCTCAGGCTTTTCCAGCATCGACTTGGAGCAGGCGCTGGATTTTGAATTTGACCGTTGGCAGCCCATCACCACATATACGTCTCAGGGTTTTATCACTTCGTTCACCGAAATGGTCAACGAGTTGCCCATTGAGAAGCCCGAAGGCTATACGCCCGATGAGGCGCAGAGCATCGAGCAGGAGCTCGCCGCCGCCTACGACAGCACGTATGGCTCGAGCGAGCAGCGCGCGGCTGCCGTTGCCCAGTTCAATGAAATCAAGCCGACGATTGTTGCCGTCATGAACGAGAGTTTTAGCGACCTTTCGTGCTTTGAGCAGCTCCAGGCGGCCGGGTACACCGGCCCCGCATTCTACAACTCGCTTCCCGACACACTTGTTCGCGGCACCATGCTCGCTTCGGTCACCGGTGGCGGAACGGCAAACTCCGAATTCGAATTTTTGACCGGAGCGACAACGGCCTTTGTCGGATTAGGCAAGATCCCCTATCAGCTGTATCAGATGAATGGCGTCAACAGCCTGGCAAAGGACCTTAAAGAGCTTGGGTATACCGCTACCGCTATGCACCCGCAAAACCCCGTCAACTACCATCGAGATAAGATCTATCAGCAGCTGGGCTTTGGAGACTTTCTTTCAATCGGCGATTTCGAAGGTGCGCCCTGTTACCATGCCGGCGTATGCGACTACGCCACCTACGACAAGATACTCGACCTGCTTAGAACCGACGAAGCTCCGCAGTTCATCTTTGACGTCACGATGCAAAATCACGGCGGCTACGACTATGGCACCGTTCCCGCCGAAGAGCTGACAAACTATTGGGTCGAGGGAGCCAGCGAGGGTGCCAATAGCGCGCTCAACACCTATCTTACCTGCATCAACGCATCCGACCGGGACCTCGAGTACTTTATCAACGAGCTCCGCAATATCGGCAGACCGGTTGTTCTTGTCTTTTTTGGCGACCATCAGCCGAGCGCCGCAACGACTCTCAACGACGAGCTGTACCCTCAGGAAGATACGGCAAGCCACGCTTTCCGTGTCTATCAGTCAACCTATTTCGTCTGGGCTAACTATGAAATCGCCGGCAATACCGAGCTCAACGTCTACGACACCGTCGGGGCAAATGAGATTGCAGCCATTACCCTTAATAAGATCGGCGCCCCGCTCACCGACTATCAAAAGGCCCTGCTTGCAACAAGGTCAGATGTGCCCACCATCAATGTCGCCGGCTATCTCGGTGCCGACGGGCTGCGCTACAACTTGGAATCTGAAGACAGCCCATACACCTCGACGATCGACAAGCTGCAGCGCATGCAATACCTCGAGTTCGCCAGCAAAGTTCAGTAAGCCCGCCCATTCGCTTGGGCCCATCGTATTGCAAGCACGCTCGGCCCAAATGCATCGCAAATGACTCCCGCTCGCAAACGAGGGTACAATGACGCTCGTGTCACATCACGGGGCTCCGGCCCCAACATATACAAAGGAGTCATACATGGGTTGCGAGCACGCACAGGCCGCCGGCGGACAAACGTCGCCGTCGCAATTTGAGGAGAACACGCTGTCCGAGGTCAAACGCGTCATCGCCGTGCTTTCCGGCAAGGGCGGTGTCGGCAAGTCGTTTGTCACCGGTGCCATCGCCACCGAGCTTGCCCGTCACGGCCACAAGGTCGGCGTCCTCGATGCCGACATCACCGGTCCCTCCATCCCCAAGATGTTCGGTATGAGCGGACGCCACGTCCATG
>CABUHP010000070.1 GCA_902491415.1 uncultured Collinsella sp. | reverse complement strand
TGGCCCCCGCTCAGGCAAGTCTGCTGGCCAAGCTCGACACCCAACAGCGCGTGCGCCACTTTTTGACCAATGCCGTCGCCAGCGGTCGTGCATCGCACGCCTACCTGTTTTTGGGCGCGCCCGGCGCGGGCAAGCTCGACGCCGCGTGGGCGCTCGCCCAAGCCTTCCTGTGCGAGCAGGATGGCTGCGGCTCATGCGATAGCTGCGTGCGCGTCGCCCGCCATACGCACCCCGACGTGCACTATTACACGCCCGAGAGCGCCACGGGCTACCTTATCGCCCAGACACGCGAGCTGCTCGACGACGTGCCCCTGGCGCCCATCCGTGCCAAGGCCAAGGTCTACATCATTGACCGTGCCGAGCAGCTGCGCGCCAACACCGCCAACGCACTGCTCAAAACACTCGAGGAGCCGCCCGAGGGCGTTATGTTCATCTTGCTGGGCACCTCGGCAGACGTGATGTTGCCCACCATCGTGAGCCGCTGCCAGTGCGTGCCGTTTCGGCTGGTATCGCCCACCGTCGCCGCGCAGGCCGTGAGTCGCGCCACCGGTCAGGACCCTGCGCGTTGCCGCATGGCCGTCGCCGTAGCGGGAAGCCCCACGCGTGGCATCGAGTTCCTCAAGAGCGCCGAGCGCCAGGACGCCCGCCGTCAGATGGTTCGCGCCATCGATTCGCTTATCGCCGCCGACGAGGCCGACGTGCTCAACCGCGCCAAGTCACTCATCGTCGCCGTTAAGGCGCCGCTCGCCGAGGTCAAGTCCACGCAGGAAAAGGTGCTCGAGCAAAACGCCGACTACCTGTCGCGTGGAGCATTGAAGCAGCTTGAGGACCGCAACAAGCGCGAACTCAACGCGCGCGAGCGTTCGGGTATCATGGAAGCGCTGGCGAGCGCGCGGACGCTCATGCGCGACGTGCTGTTGACGCTTCAGGACGAGGCAGCCGACGTGGTGAACGAAGACGTGCGCGACACGATCGGTCGGCTTGCCGCCGCGACCAATGTTGCGGGTGCCACTCGGGCGCTCGAGGCAGTCGCGACCGCCGAGCGCAACATCGCCAGAAACGTTACTCCCCAGCTGGCCATCGAGGTCATGCTGTTCGATATCAGGAAGGCACTGAAATGCCGTTAGTCGTACCCGTTAAGTTTACCTACGCCTCGCGCGACCTGTGGTTCGATCCGCAGGATTTGGATATCCTCGAGGCCGATTATGCCATTTGCTCCACCGAGCGCGGAACCGAGATCGGCCTGGTCACGGCCGATCCCTTTGAGGTGCCGCAAGACGAGATCGGTCAGCCGCTCAAGCCCGTGCTGCGCGTGGCGAGCGACATCGACCTGCAGCTTGCCGACGACCTGGCCATCCAGGGCGACGAGGCCATGGTCGACTTCCGCCGCCTGGTCAAGGAGCTCGACCTCGAGATGAAGCCGGTGGGCGTCGAGTACCTGTTTGGCGGCGAGAAGGCCGTGTTCTACTTTGCGGCCGAGGAGCGCGTCGATTTTCGCCAGCTCGTCAAGGACCTGTCCTCGACGCTGCACATTCGCGTCGATATGCGCCAGATCGGCGTGCGCGACGAGACCCGCCTGGTGGGCGGCTATGCCCAGTGCGGACAGGAACTCTGCTGTACGCGCTTTGGCGGACAGTTTGAGCCCGTCTCAATTCGCATGGCAAAAGAGCAGGACCTACCGCTCAACTCGTCCAAGATTAGCGGCGTTTGCGGCCGCCTGATGTGCTGCCTGCGTTATGAGTTCGAGGCGTACAAGGACTTTAAGAGCCGTGCGCCAAAAAAGAAGACGCTCATCGATACGCCGCTTGGCAAGGCGCGTATCCAGGAATATGACACGCCGCGTGAGCAGCTGGTGCTGCGCTTGGAGAGCGGCAAAGTCTTTAAGGTCAACCTGGCCGATATGACGTGCTCGGAGGGCTGCAAAAAGAAGGCCGCCGAGCAGGGCTGCAACTGCCGCCCCGATTGCGTGACGCGCGACGTGCTCGAACGCATCGAGTCGCCCGAGATGCGTCTGGCGCTCATGGAACTCGATCGCGAGAACGGCGTCGACGTGGGCGATGGTCTGTCGAGTGCCGACCGTCTGGCCGGCACGTCGATGCCCAAGCGCCGTCGCCGTGATGCTGATTCCGATGCCCGTGCCGGTCAGAGCCAGGGCGAGGGTCGTGGCCGTGGAAAGGGCCGTGGCAAGTCCGAGACGCCCGAGGTCGAGGAGGCCGCCGGTGGACGTCGTCGTCGCAAGCGCGCGGGCTCGGGCGATGCTGCCGAGGCTGCAGCCGCGGGCAAGAACGCCTCTCGCGAGCGTGAGGTTCAGCAGCCCCAGCAGCAGAATCGCGGCGGTGGCATGAACCCCACACGTCGCCGCCGCCGTCATCTGTCGAGCGAGGAGCGCGAGGACGCCTTCCGCGCCGCAGCTGCTCGCGAGGCTGGTGCCGCTTCCAAGGGCGCCTCGGCCTCCGATGCGTCTGCCGACAAGGGCGGCAAGTCACGTGGCGAGGAGGAGCGCGCGCCGCGTCCGCGCCGTCGCCATTCCTCGGGCGCGCAGCAGAAGCCTTCAGTGCCCTCCGTGGCCGATCAGGTCTCGGATGGCGAGGTCAAGGTCACGCGCCGTCGTCCCGGAGATGGCGGGGGAGCGGCTGCTAAGGCTTCGCGTGGCGCCGCTCGCGACGAGCGCGAGCCGCGCGAGGATCGCGGTGGCGAGGGCTCGGCCGACCAGGGTCAAAAGCGCCGTCGCCGTCGCCGTTCCCGCAAGCCGCGCCAGGATGGTGGCGAGGGCTCGACCCCGTCTTCGTCCGCACCACAACCGCCCGCCGGCGAATAACGCCCGCGAGCGGATTTAGCCCGCCTTGCCCCGAGCGCATCGGGGTATCATAGCGCCGAATCAACAACCCTCCCTGCGACCGAACGTAGGGAGGGTTGTGTCTTGAAGAGCCATCTGAACATATTGAGCCGTCTGCAGGGTGCCGGTGCCCTACCGTTTGCGGACGAATTGCTACCGTTTGCCGAGCGGGTGGCACGCGAGGCGCTCGAGGCATTGTCGCCCACGCGATGCGCTGGCTGCGAGCGTTCCGGTGCGTTGATCTGCCAGGATTGTCTGGCATCGCTCGCGCTCATCGATCCGTGCCATAGCTGCATCCGATGTGGCGCCCCGTTTGGGGATTTGCTGTGCACCGAGTGTTCGGTCGAGGGCATGTCCTCGGCAATGACGGAGGCGCTCGACCGCTGCCTGGCGTGCGCCGTCTATGCGCATCCGCTGCCGCGCATCATTAAAGCGTACAAGGATGCGGGCGAGCGACGTCTGGCTCCGTATCTGGCGGAGCTGCTCTACGACACCGCCCTGCATGCCCAGGTCGTAGCGCCCGATCGCTATGGAGGTGTGCTGTCCGGTGCGGATGCGGTGGTGTTTGTGCCTGCGACGGCGGCAGCGTTTCGGCGGCGTGGTTTTGATCATATGGAGGCTATTGCGCGTCCATTTTGCGAGCTGTCGGGTGTTCCCCTGCTCGACGCCCTCGTTAAGTACGGCCATGGTGACCAGCGCGAGCTCGGTCGCGATGAGCGCCGGGAACACGCTCGGGGTATGTACGAGACGGTCGAGGATGTGCGCGGCCGCCGCCTGCTGCTCGTCGACGATGTCATTACCACGGGCGCGACCATGGCAGCGGCCTCGGCGGAGCTCAAGCGTGCCGGCGCCGCGGCAGTCGATGGTCTCGCTATCGCACGCGTTTGGTAGGGGTGGTTTTGTGGCAGTGAAGATTGAGCGGCGCAACGAGCCGACAAGCGAACAGATAGCGGCTTCCGTAATCCTAAAAGGCGCCTCGGCGCTACGCATGATGCGCTCCGAGCGCCGGCAGATGGGCTACATAAGCTGGAGGGACCTTGATCCCGATGAAGAGCGCCATGTGCTGCGCACGTCGTCGCCCTCGACCGAGGACATCTATCTTCCCGACTTGGTGCGGATTGGGGCCGCAAGCGGCGAGGTGCAAGAAGATCTGTGCTTGCTGGTGGGATCTGCGGCGCAGCGCCGCCGCATGCCTGACGTGGGCTGGTCCGTGTGTTCCGGGTTGCCCGCCGGCTCGATTTTAGAGGTAGAACCGGGGGTGTACAGCCTATCTCCCGAGGCCCTTTGTGTTGCCGTCGCCCGCGAGGTCGGCTGTATCCAGGGGTTTGCCCTGGCCCAGGAACTGTGTTCCAAGATTTCACTGAGCGATCGCGGGAAGTATCTGCCTCCCTACACCTCGCCTGTTGCGAATAGACTTGCAAAGGACAAGGATCAACCGGCAGACGTGGGCTACTTTGAAGTCGAGCCGGTGCTGACGCCCGATCGCCTGGCAGATTACCTCGCGGTATGCAAGGGGAATGCGGCCAAAAAACTGCAGCGTCTGTGTCCCTACTTGTCAGAAAACTTGCGCTCGCCCATGGAGTGCATCATGCTCGCTCTGTTTTCGCTTCCGTTTTCCTATGGCGGATTTGCCTGCGGTCCCTTTAAGACCGACTACAAGATTGAGTTCGATGACCGCGCGCAGGCAATCTCGGGGATGCCGCATGCAGTTTGCGATGCGTATCAGGAAGCAGCCCGGTTTGACCTGGAATACAACGGTGAGCTGGGTCATTCCTCCCGGAGGGGACGTATCCATGATGAAAAGCGCAACACGGGCTTGATTACTATGGGAATCGAGGTCGCGACGGTCAACAACGAAATGCTCTGTGACATGGAAGCGATGGAAGCACTCGCATGGCGCATCCACCAGCGTATGGGTAAGCGATATCAGAATCGCGTAGAGGCTCGTCGAAAGAGGCAAGATGCTCTGCTGAATACGCTCCGAGCGTGCTTTGGGCTCAAACCAGCGTAAAACTATGGCTTTATAGGGGGTCTGTTTATATACTCTGTACAAAAAACGGCAAATATGAGTACTGTTACTAGATTAGTGACAGCAAAAACAAAGAAACTTGGGCCGATAATCTGGATTCAGCGAAGAGATAATAAACGAATGTGGAATATCTTGGCGCCAAGCAGGCTGTGCGGAACTCAAAAAGGGCTCGTGAGGCGGTAATACGCTGCTACTAAATTGGTGACAGTACTCATATTTGCCGTTTTTTGCACACGGCACCCTGAGACGGGTGCCCCGGAGCTCCCCGCAGGGGAGCTCCGGGCTTCACGGGGCCACGAACGGCCCGCTTCGACCTGCGAAATCTGTACTCGCGATGCGAATGACGCCCCTAACCTTAAACTTTAGCTTGAACTTAGCTATAATGCGCTTCGTTCCTACCAGGCTGTGGTTGCGGACGGACGAAATGCCCGTCCTAGTCCAAGACAGACGCGGTCAAAGGGATCCACGTAAGCGACCGCGTGCGCGCGGCGCGATCATGGCGCGTCCTAGATGTAAGCCGCACCGTCCGTTCTACTTTCTTTGGGGCAATACCGCCTCGCGGGCGAGCGGGTCAGTCGTGAAGGTGGCTGCGGCCTCCCGAGCAAACACCCCGGTGCGCAAGTGTGGGGTCAAATACCAGGTCAGCTGGTGGGAACAATCTGATATTCCGCGCAACGCACGGATCGTATACGACACAGAAGGCAGGGTAGTGGACATGGTGAGGGGCAGCTTGATGCACGCGGCTCGGTTAGGTGCTGGGACCGCAGCGGTCATTGCCGTTTTGGGCCTGAGCGGATGCGCGTTCAACCCGCTGTCTACGTTCACGACTCCCACGATCGACCAGATCGAGTACGAGACCGTCACGCCGGCGGTGTCGGACGATGCCCTGGTCACTCCCGGAACCCTGACGGTTGCCCTCGATACTTCCGATGCGCCGCAGGCCATGCAGGACGCCGACGGCGAGCTCACGGGGTATGCGGTTGACGCCGCCCGCGCCCTCGCAAGCCGCATGGGCCTTAAGGTCGCCTTTGTCGATGCGTCCTCGGCAGATTCCGCGCTCGGCGACAAAAAGGCCGATATCTTTATCGGCGAGATTAACTCCACGGACGGGGACATTAGCTCGCTCGGCACCTGCCTGTACGATGCCACTTCCGTGTTCGGTAAAACTAACGATGGTGGGTCGCTAAGCGTTTCCACCGATACCCTTAACACGTCCACCCTGGGCGTTCAGATGTCCTCGGCCTCGCAGGAGGCGCTTGCTAAGCAGAGCATCACCGCCAACCAAAAGACCTACTCCAACATCAACGAGTGCTTTGAGGCGCTCGAGTCCGGCGAGGTCGACTATGTGATCTGCGACTTCACGGCCGGCGGCTACCTTGCACGCCTGATGAGCGAGATCTCCTATGTCGGTGCGCTCGAGGCGCCCTCGACGCTTGGTGTTGCGGGCCTCTCGTCCAATGACGAACTGTGCCGTGCCGTGAGCGATGCCCTCGACGGTATTACGGCCGACGGCACGCTCGAGGCGGTCCACTGCGTCTGGTATGGCAGGATGCCCTACGACCTCACCACTAAGACGGTTTCGGGCGCTAACGTGCAGCCGGGCGACTCTGAGTCCAGTGAGACCACGTCCTCCGGCAGCGAGCCCTCCGATTCCAACAATGAGACCGCATCCTCCGAGGACAACTCGTCCAGCCAGGAAGGCACCATCACCGACGACGACATTAACAAACTCAATAGCTAGTTATTGCTAGGGGTGGCGTCTCCTATACGTTGGAAAGGACACTTCTTCACGGTTTCAACACGCACTGCCGGGCTTCCCCGATGGGGGAGCCCGGCTTTTTCATCCCAATAAAATCAGCAGGTCAAAGCCAATTTTCGGGACCAAATACAAAGCCGTCGGCCCCCTCCTATAGCGCACTTTGCCACAGAAAAGTGCGAGACTTCGGTATGCGGTATCAAGCAATCGTTATTCGGGTCTTTAGGAATCCGCGTGATTAAATGCACGGCAATGGGTACATAGCCAGTACAGTAAGTCCCCGAGGCAGATTGGAGCCACGTATGGATATCAAGGTTTCTGGACGCAAGACGACGGTAACCGATGCTCTGCGTGCGCATGTGGATGAGAAGATCGGCGAGGCGCTCAAGGTTTTTGATATCGAGCCCATGACGGTCGACGTTGTACTTCGCTATGAGAAGAACCCCTCGAACCCCAACCCGGCAATCGTCGAGGTTACGGTTCGTGCCCGCGGTTCGGTGATTCGCGTTGCCGAGCACGGTGCAGATATGTACGCCGCCATCGATCTCTCCGCCGATAAGGTCACCCGCCAGCTGCGCAAGTTCAAGACCAAGGTCGTGGACAACCGCCAGGGCGGTGCCAGCGCAGCGGATGTCGCACCGGTCGAGCGCGTCGAGGATCTGGCCGACCTGCTGCTGCCCGAGGAAGAGGACGACCTGCTCGTCCGCGAGAAGGTTATCGACGTCACCCCGATGACTGAGGAGCAGGCGCTGGTGCAGACCGATCTGCTCGGCCACGACTTCTACGTGTTCGAGAACGCTACGACCGGTCTCATCAATGTGGTGTATCACCGTAAGAATGGTGGATATGGCATCATCAAGCCCCGCATCGAAACACTTGACGAGTAAAATACGTTAACTTGCATGAGTTAACGGTTGGCGGCCATCCCATGCGGGTGGCCGCCTTTTTACGTAAGGAGTCGCTTTGATGGACAAGGCTGCATCTACCGGCCATTCTGACCGCTGCCGCATCGTCGTCGATACCTGCTGCGACTTTAGCCCCGAGGTCGCCGCGAACCTCGATGTCGATATTCTGGGCTTCCCCTTTATCATCGATGGCGAGGAGCGCACGGACGATATCTGGTCGAGCATGAGCCCTAAGGAGTTCTACGACCGCATGCGCGCCGGCGCTCGCGTGTCTACCTCCGCCGTGTCGCTCGGTCGCTATATCGAGTTCTTTACCGAGTGTGCCAAGGAGGGCACGCCCAC
>CABUHP010000069.1 GCA_902491415.1 uncultured Collinsella sp. | reverse complement strand
CTCCTCGCCCATGTCAAAGTAGATCTCTGAGCACGGACCGCAGGGACCGGTGGGGCCAGCGGCCCAGAAGTTATCGTCCTCGCCCAGGCGGGAGATGTGGTCCTCAGCAACGCCCAGAGAACGCCACACGTCGTGGGTCTCGTCGTCCTCGGTAAAGACGGTGAAGTACAGGCGGTCGAGCGGCAGCTTGAACTCCTTGGTGATGAGCTCAAAGGCCCAGGCGCAAGCCTGCTGCTTGGAGACGCCGCCAAAGGAGAAGTCGCCGAGCATCTCAAAGAAGGACAGGTGACGGCCGTCCTCGCCGATGCAATCGATGTCGTTGGTGCGGACGCACTTCTGGCAGGAGATAGCGCCGATCTCCTTCATGGTCTTCTTGCCCTGGTAGTACTCCTTAAACTGATTCATGCCGGCGTTGGCAAGCAGCAGCGAAGGATCGTCGGGAACGAGGGACGAAGAAGGATAGAGCTTAAGACCGCGCTCCTCAAAGAAGTTGAGGAACTTGGAGCGGATCTCGGCCGTAGTCATTGACGGGTAGTCAGCACTCATAGAGGGAATCTCCTCGGTTTCACATCGAAACAGTTCAAACGTAACAATATTACCATCCCGCCGCGCCCATGCAAAAAAGAGGGCCGGCACAATGCCGGCCCTTCAGCGAAATTGCATGTTAGCGCGTATGAATGTTAACCCGAATTGCCCCACTAGTTGTCGTCATCATCCATGGAGCCGTCGATGCCGGTTTTGGTATCGTCGTCCGAGTTGGAGTCATCGTCCTTGGCAAAGGGGTTCTTGAAGAAGCCTGTGGCATCGGGCTGCAGGCCCGAGAGCTTGATCCAGGGATTATCGAGCTCGGGCTTGGGCATGGCCTTGGCCTCGGGCGCAGTCTCGTTGCCGATGAGCTCGGACTCGTAGATGAAGGTGTCGTCGCCGAGCGCGTCGTAGGCGGCGACCGGGTTGCCATCGGCATCGCGGTACGGCGTGCCCTTAAACACGGCGCCGTCATAGGCCACAAGCTGTCGGCCGGTCTCATTCTCGAAGTAGTACACGAAGATACCCTTGAGGGCCGCACAAAGCGGGATGGCAATAATCATGCCGATGGGGCCCATGAGTGCTGAGCCAATAACGAGCGCCGTGAGGCTCATGATGGGATGCACCTGCACCGAGCTCTGCATGACCTTAGGCGAAATCACGTTATCGGTGACGTTTTGCGCGACCATCGTCACGATGAGCGTCCATAACGCCAACATAGGGCTGAACATGAAACCGAGCACTGTGGCGATTGCTGCGCTCACCCAGGGACCGACGACCGGAACCAAATGCATGATGCCGGTAAAGATAGCCATGAGCGCCGCATACGGATGCCCGATGATCATAAAACCGATAAAGGCGAGGAAACCACCGCAGATAGACGTCACGACCATACCGCGCATGTAGCCGCCGACAGAGCGAGAAAGGATGGCGACCATAAAGCGGTACGAGGTCTCCTTCTCCTGACCGATGATGGTGCAAATCTCGTGGTGCATGCGAGGATAGTCGCAGGCCATCCAGTACGCAAGCACCAGACCAAGGAAGATCACGAACAACTGCGAGGCCGTATTGGTGATGAGCGGGAACACCCCGCGGCCAAGCTCGGCAGCGATCTGAGACACATACTTCGATGCCACGGTGACCAGCGACGAAAGATTATCGTCCAAATACTCCTTGAGCGGCGTGTTGTTAAGCGTCTTGGCATTCGAGATCATCTCGTTGAGGTCGCCACCCGCAACACGAAGCTGCTCGGGCAGGCGGCTCAGGACTTCCATGATCTGACCAAAGAGAATCGGCGACAAGATGCAAACGACACCGACGAGCACGGCAACAACAACAATAAGCGCGATAAGCGAACCGATGCCGCGATTCACGCCATGGTGCTCGAGCCAGTTGGTGATCGGGGACATCACAAAGGCAATGATGGAACCAACAGCGAGAAACTCGATAACCGGCGCCAGGATGACCATAAGGTTAAAGATGACAGCGGCGATGACAATGCAGCCGACAACAGCCCAAATGCGAAGCGTCAGAATGCGGGTGTCGCGCAGCACGCGATCGGTTTGTTGGGGGCGCTCACTCATGAACGAATCATCACTCCGTCGGGGTCGATCTTGTCCTGAATCTTCTTAAGCGTGCGGCGCAGCAGGCGCGAAACCTGCACCTGAGAAATACCCAGCTTCTTGGCGATCTCGATCTGGGTCATGCCCTTTACAAAGCGCAGCTCGATAACCTCGCGCTCGCGCGGCGAGAAATCACGGATGGCTTCCTCGATCACCAAGCGGTCATCGGTAAAGTCGAGCTCATTGTCGTCGTCGGCGTAACGGTCGAGAATCGAGGGGGCATCGTCGGAATCGGACGCACCAGGAGCCTCGATGGGCACCGAGGTATAGGCCGAAGACGATTCCATGGCCTCCAGCACCTCATCGACAGTCACATCTAGATACTCAGCGATCTCCTCAACCTTGGGCGAACGCTGCAGCTCGTTGGTAAGTTTGTCAGTAGCCTGGTTGACCTTGGCCGAGAGCTCCTGCAGACGACGCGGTACGCGCACACTCCAGCCCTTGTCGCGAAAATGGCGTTTGATCTCGCCCAGGATAGTGGGTGTCGCAAACGTCGTGAACTCGAGTCCGCGCTCGGGATCAAAACGGTCGATAGCCTTGAGCAAACCCAGATAGCCGACCTGCATGAGGTCGTCGAGCGGCTCGCCGCGATTCTTAAATTTGTTGGCAAGAAACCTTACCAGGTTCATATGGGACATGACGAGCTGCTCACGGGCGTCCGGATCACCGGTCTCCTTGTAACGACGAAACAGCTCGCGGGTTTTCTCCTTGTCCCAAGCGGTCTTGCCGCTCCGGGAACGTTCGGTCATATTAGATATCCGCCTTGAGGTCGAGGGAAAGCGTCAGGGGCGCCGTAGTCATTTCGTAGGAGTCGCACACGCTCGCGAGGATGAGCTCGGCATACACCGCAGCCTGGTCATCTTCATCGACCGTAGCCTGGTCGCCAAAGGTAATAGTCATGCCAACGTGGGTCTCATCGACATCGAATTTGATGGTGATGTCATCGCAGTCGACCGCGGTGCAACCAAAGATGAAAGCCTCCTCAGCAGCCATGCGGATGTCCTCGATGCGATCGACAGACATAGAGCACAGGGCACCAACGTTGGCTGCCGTCATGCGCACAAGGCGAGCGAGACGCGGGTCACCGGCAACGGTCAGCGTGATAGGGCAGGTTGCTTCGCTACTCATCGCAGGACTCCTCAGAGGTCTCGGCGGGCGTATAGGTGTAATACTGAGCCGGCTTGGATACAGACTTCTGACCATCATCGTCGCCCGCGGCGGCCTCGTCCTCGCCAATTAGGACGCGCTCGGTAGGCTGCTCGGCCTCCGCAGCGGCAGCGGCGAGCTTGCGATCTGCGTCGGCTGCAGGAGCCTTCACCTTATTGAAGAGCTTCTGCACAGCACCGGCGGCAGAGTCGGTCACGCTCGACACAGCATTGCTGGCCTCGGCCATGCTGCCCGTAACCTCGGAAATGTCGCGAACCACGGCTTCGACCTCTACGAGATTGGAGGTAAGGGCATCGACCGCGGTCTTGCTCGACTTAAGCAGCGGCTCCATCTGGGCAAGCGCCGGCGTAAGCTCATCGACAGCGGCATCGAGCTTTGCCACCACAGGCTGAGCCTCGGCGATGGTGTTGTTGAGGTCGTTCACGGTCTTATCGAGCGAGTCGACAACATTGCGGGTCTTGCGCAGGGTAAGCGCGAGCTCAGCGATGGCCCACACGCCGGCAACGGCGAGCAACAGCAGGGCGATTTGAATGGGACTCATACAAGCCTCCCGGAAGAATCGAAATACAGACGCTTTTCATGGTACCCCAAAGGGGACCGAACATGCCAAGAGCAGCAACGTGGGACAAAATTATCAGCAGCTACTTCGGTGCATTCCCGCTGCGGTCGCGTTCGCTTTGCTCCACGCGCCACTCTTCCCAGCCGCGCCCGGCAGGCTGCCAGAACGCACCGCGCTCCAGCCCCTCGGGCAAATAGCGCTGATCGACCCAGCCTTCGGGATAATCGTGCGGGTATTTATACACACCGTAGTCGTCGCTGCCTGGGCGATGGCGATCGCGCAGATAACTCGGCACCTCACGAAGGCCACTAGAATGGATATCGGCCAGTGCCGCATCAATGGACGCCTCACAGGCATTGGACTTAGGCGCCAAACAAACATAGAGCGCAGCCTGCGCGAGGTTAATACGGCACTCGGGATAGCCAATGACCTCGGCAGACTTAAACGCGGCATGTGCCACCAAAAGCGCCTGCGGGTCGGCGTTGCCAACATCCTCAGAAGCGTGAATCATAATGCGGCGAGCGATAAACTTAGGATCCTCCCCAGCATCGATCATGCGCGCGAGCCAATAGATCGTGGCATCGGGGTCGCTACCGCGCATGGACTTGATGAACGCACTGATGATGTCGTAGTGCATGTCGCCGTTTTTGTCATACGTAAAGCCGCGACGCGGGTTGGCGATCTTTACGTCATCCACGGTGATGGGATAGCGCTCCCCCGCCGCGGGCGCTGGCGTTCCCTCGGTATCGGGACGCGTGACGGCAATCTCGCTCGCAAGCTCGAGCGTCGTGAGCGCCGAGCGAGCGTCACCCGCTGCCAGCGTGCAGATGGTCTTGACCGTATCCTCATCGGCCGAGAACTTACCGTTCAAGCCCTGCGGCGCCTCAAGCGCACGTTCAATAAGCGTGGCGATATCCTCATCCTTCAGATGCTCAAGCTCCACGACGCGACCACGTGAGAGCAGTGCCGAGTTGACCTCGAAGTACGGGTTCTCCGTCGTAGCGCCAATCATAATGACGGTACGGTTCTCAACTGCATGCAGCAGGGCATCCTGCTGCGACTTAGAGAAGCGGTGAATCTCATCGATGAATAGAATGGTGCGGCGGTCGTACGTATTCAGGCGCGTCTTGGCCTCATCAATCACGCGACGCAGGTCCTTCACGGTACCCGTGACGGCGCTGACCTCGACAAACTCGCTCTTGGTATGGTTGGCGATAATGTGGGCCAGCGTCGTCTTGCCCGTACCGGCAGGCCCGTACAGAATCACGCTCGAAAGCACGTCGTGCTCGATCGCGGCACGCAGCCATGAACCCTTACCGACGGCCTTTTGCTGGCCCACGTACTCGTCGAGCGAATTGGGTCGCATGCGCACCGCGAGCGGCGCATTTTTAAAGGAACGCTCGCGCGTCGAGGCAGAAAAAAGGTCGTCCATAGCCATCCCGTGCATCATTCAAAAACGTTTTCCACTAACAGTATACCGAATTAATACGAACTACCGTTCGTTAATATAGGTACGGTGCGGAAACTCCAGACCAGGGAACAGCTTGCTCGTCAGCTCGCAGAAATAACCGTCCGTCATGCTCGCGATATAATCCACCACGGCTTGATCCTTGTCGTCCTGCCAGGCATAGGTGCGATCATAGTAGGAAAGCTGCTGCTCAATGCGCGAAATATGGTGCTTAAAGATGTAAGAGGACTCGTCGCCACTGTTTAGATCCCGCAGGCAACGGTCGTAGAGCTTTACGAACGCCTCGCGCAGCTCCGCCTCGGAATCGCCTTCGATACCGCCCTTGCTATAGATCTTCTCGTAGTTCTCGCGCTTGGCTCGGCGAATTTCCTCAAACAGGTCCTCGCTCATCTCGATGCGCGGCTTACCATAGCTGTGCTCAACGATATCGATGGAGGCATGCGTGAGGATCCAACTGTTGTAGGCCCCGCCCCGGCCATCATCAAAAGCGTCGGGCGAAAGCAGGCCCGCCGCGATCGCATCCTGACGGTCACGACCGACGTAGGCAAGAATATCCGAGATGCGAACGACGCAGCCCTCGAGCGTCATGGGACGCAGATGCTCAATTGCGCTATAGCCCGTGGCAATGCAATCCTCAACCGTCTGGTCAAACTGGTCAAAGGAGCTCATGTCCGAGAGCTCAAACACACGCTGCTCGTACTCGCCGTTATGGCATAGCACGCCGTCGAGCGTCTGGAGCGACACGTTGCGGCCGTACAGTGCGTCGAGCACGCGGACCGACTGCACGTTATGGAAAAAATAACGCCCCGTGCGCTCATGATAGATATCGTTGAGGAAGCGCTCGCCGGCATGGCCGAAAGGCGTGTGTCCCAAGTCATGACCCAGGCCAATCGCCTCGATCAAATCGCAATTGAGCCCCAGGGCGCGACCGATATCGCGCGCAATGCGGGAGACGAGCTGCACGTGCAAACCGCGGCGTGACAGATCGTCATTGCTACGGAAGCTAAAGACCTGCGTTTTGCCTGCATAACGGGTGTACGCCGGAAGATGAAGTATCTTTTCGGTATCGCGCATAAACGCCGGACGCATAAGCGTGCCTTTGTCGGCGGCGCGATCAATACGACGAATGACCTGATCGTCGTTGCAACGATACGGGTTGACATAGCCCGAAGCACGATCGGCGGCAATGCGCTCGACAAGCTCGGGCGACAACGCCGAGGGAATACGGTCCATGCGCGCCTTAATGACGGCCGTTTCTTGATTAGTTGCCATGGCCTGCTCCTTAAGAAGGATGCGCAATCGGTTACAAAGTGCAGCCCACGACCTCGATTATGGCAAAAATCGGCACCAAAAACGGGAGCAATGGCAGGGAGCGTGATTTTGTGAAGAGGCAAGCGACGGCAAGGGTCAGGAGCGCAACCGCAAACGCGACAACGCCGCCCAGGGGATCGAAGGTACAAAGGGCAAAGAGTGCCTTGACGTCCCCCATGCCAATGCCAGGAGCGTGGCGAACTCTACGCCAGAGCGACTCGGTAAGCACAAGGCCAAGGTAGACGATGACCGCAAGACCGGCGTGGTCAAGCGCTGTGTTCAAACCGAGGTCGAGCCAAACGCCCGCCAACGCCGTCACGGCACATGCGCCGGCAAGGCCATTGGGAAACCGTCGCTCTCGGGCATCAATTGCCACGCCGGCAAAGATGCAAATCCAAAACGGGATATAGACCATCGGACTCCTCCTCGAGCTGCATCGCAAAAGCAAAAACCACCACAAAGGTGCCTGTCCCCTTTGCGGTGGTTTTGGTGGTGGTTATTTGGCGCCTTGCATGACCTCGTCAAGGGTAACGTTGACGGCGTGCTGCGTCGGCACCCAGTCGACCTTCAGGAACAGCGCGGCCACCGTGATGGGGATATAGCTGAACATAAAGATCGGGAAGGTAAACAGGTTAGTCACCAGACGCCACTTTTGCGCGCAGTGAATGTGCTTGTACTCAAAGATAGTCGTGAGCAGCGCCAGGATAAAGAAGGTCTGATACATCATGGCGAAGGTCATAATGAGCGAAGCGGCGCACGCCTGCATCTCGACTTCGGTAGCCAAGAAACCATGCGAAAGGCCACCCACAATCAAGAACGTCGCATTAGCGAGCATCGAGATCAGCGATAGCAGCATACCCGGGGCGATCGTCATGAACATGTCGTAGGCGGCAAAGCGATGATAGCGGAACGTCGACTTGACCAGATGCTTACCGTAGGTAAAGAACACCTGGTAAAAGCCCTTGGTCCAGCGCATACGCTGCTTCCAGGATGCCTTAAACGTCACGGGTTGCTCGTCAAAGAACTCCGCCGGCGCATAGCCAATGCGAATACCGTGAATAGCGCAGAACGTAGTGAACTGAATGTCCTCGGTCAGCGTGTGGAACTGCCAACCGTGCATGCCCTCGATAACGCTTGACGAGATAAGGTAACCCGAACCCGAAACAGCGCAGGACGTCTTGCAGATATTACGCGCGTTGTTGAGGAAGCGCGCCTCGCGTAGATACCACGTGGCATTAGCAGCCGAGATCCACGAGCTGCCGAAGTTCTTGGAATTGCGATAGCTCGTGACCACATGGAAGCCCTGGTCAAAGGCATCATTCATCTTG
>CABUHP010000068.1 GCA_902491415.1 uncultured Collinsella sp. | reverse complement strand
TAACGCCCTTGGCCTTCAGAACTGCCTCAATAAGGTTCTGGGCAGTAGAGCCTTCAGGCAAAGAAACACTGCTTGCCGAGCCCCAGCGAGTATTGTTGCCGTTGACATCGGGACCGATAACATCGGCGGATCCAAGCACCTGACCGGGGAGGGCATCGGCGTCAGCACCATACATAAAGGTGACGGCGTCACCCTCCTGGAGCTTGTAGGCACCGGCGCGAACTTGCCATTTACGTAGAAGCGCCAATAGCTCTTGGTCGCAGCATCCCAGCCATAGGACTTACTGTCGAACGGCGAAGTAATACCGTTGAGGAACCAGCCCCAAGACGATTCGCTAGCATCGAGCTTAAGGCCGGTCTGCTCAAGGAGATCCTTGGCAGTAGAGCCCGCCTTGAGACTCGTCTGACCCGTCGAAGCCCAAACCTGCTGTTTGCCGTCCTTGTCCTTACCGAGAACCTGAACAGAAGCATGGACAGAATCGGACGGCAACTGGTCGCCCCAGCCACCGTAGAACCACGTGACGGTATCGCCGGCATGGATGGTGACATTGTCCGCCGTATAGTCACTCGACTTGCCGTTGATAAACAGCTGCCAATAGGTCGAATAATCTTGGGGCGTACCCAGCTCAACACCGTTGTACTTAAGGCTCAGAATGAAGGAGCCCGCAGCAACGGCGTCAATATCATTCGCCTCGAGCGCGACCTTCGTAAGGTCAAGTGCGCTCGAACCGGACGTCACCACATACTGCGCATTATCGACCCAAGTCTGAGTCTTGCCCTGGGCATCGCGACCAATGACGGTCACATTTGCGGCCACCTGGTCTTTAACGACAGGGGACGAGCTACCAGCCGTATAGGCAAACTCAATCTTCTGCCCCTGGGTGAGCTTGACGCTGCTCGCGCCAACCGAGGAAGACGCGCCGTCGACGAACAGCTGCCAGAAGGCATAAGTCGTCGGATCGTAGGCAAGCGTGCGACCATCGCTCGGGGATGTGATGCTTTCGAGGTAGAAACCGTATGCCGTGTTCGGTTCGTACTTCGCCTTGAAGCCCGTCTTCTCCTGCAGCTTAATGAAGGCATCCGCAGCCGTCGCGCCCTCGTCGAGCTTGAGCTGCGTAGGTGCCACCCAGGTCTGAGCCTTGCCGTCGGCATCGGTGCCGATAATCGAGAACGAGACCTCGACCTGCTTCTTGGCGACATCGCCGGTTTCTGTCGGGTTCTCTGTCTGGACGGCAGCCGCGGCGGCAGATCCCGCTTGGCCAGCGGATGCCGTCGAAGACTGCTCGCTCGTGGCAGGGCTCTCCCCCGTCGCCGAGCCTTCGTCGCCAGTTGCCGCCTCAGTTGTGGCGGCACTAGCTGCAGGCGCGCTCCCGGAATCCGAAACCTCGGCCTTGCCCTGGTCGGCAGTACCGTCCGCGGCCCCCGCGCCCTCACTCGGCGTCGTAGCCTGAGCCACAGCCTCGGCAATGCCCTCGGCGCCCTCGGCCCACAGCTGAGCCGGTGTGGTGCCAAAGGCCATCGCGAAGGCCAGGAATGCCACCAGGCCGCGCTTGGCTACGCCGCGCGCAATTGCGCCACGGCGATGCGAGACGTGCTGGCGCTCGTCCTCAAACATATCCATTTGTCTCCTACTGTCTGTACTTGGAGCGTCGCCTTGAGGCTGCCCCACGTCATCGCGCATGTTGCGCTCGAGTTCCCCCATCGGGGACCCCCTTCCCTCCAGAGCCCTATGCACACCGGCGGCATACGCCGCAGCCGCATGCAAGATGGGAGGCGATCCGACTTAACCTTAACGACTCGGGCGCGCCGGCCGATCTGCGACGCGAGCATCCCGAGCCAAGAGGAATTACGGTTACTGGTACAGCTGGGGACTTGCACCCCGATTCTCCCAAATGCGCAGGATAACCGCGCATTCGTGCGTCTCCGCACCACCATCTAGGCCATCGATTATTACCGTCAAAATGGTATCACGCAAAAGGGCCTCGCACGCAGGCGAAGCCCAAGGTAAAAGCTATTGTTTGCGATAGGAAAATGCGGTGACGGCCGCAGCCTCTAGTGCTTGCCGCCGTGACTGTTGAGCCAGATATTGCGGCCCAGCATAAGCGCCAGCACCAGCGCGCTCACGTAGCCAAAGAAGCCGATGACCGGAATGCCGAGGACAACCGGCTCGATGCGCGCGTAGTACACCACCGACGAACCGATAAACAGGCCGGCGATAACGATAGCCATCGACATGCGGTCGATAATTCCACCCAGCTGTCGCAACGCCTTATCGCTGCTCATGATCTGCGTGTTTACCTTAAGCTGGCCGCGCGTGAGCATACGCGAAGCCAAGCCCAGATACTCGGCCGCCTCGAGCGAGCCCTTCGCCGCGCGATAACTGCTCGCTGCAAAGTCGCGGCTCATCTCGCGCATGCGGGCGTAGGTGCTCTTCTCGTTTTTAATGTGCGTCTGGATGATCTGGATCATGTTGACGTTAGGCATGTACTCGGTCAACAGGCCCTCGAGCGTCACCATGCCGCGGGCGAACATTGTCACCACGCTCGGCAGCTCAACGTCATTTTTGCGCGCGAGGTTTAACAGCGAGGTCAAAAACTCACCGATATCCAGGTCCTTAAGGTCAAGGCCCGCAAAGTCAGCCACGATAAAGTCCAAATCGGACAAAAAGGCCGAATGGTCAAGCTCGGCCGAATCGCCGCGCGTCACGGCAAAGCGCATGAGCGAATCCTTGAGCTTGGGCACGTCACCCTCGGCCACGGCGAAAATCATGTCCTTGACGATACCGCGATCGTGACTCGACATGCGTCCGACCATGCCCAAGTCGATAAAGTAGACGATGCCGTCCTTGAGAATGATGTTTCCCGCATGCGGGTCGGCATGGAAAAAGCCGTCATCGAGCACCTGCGTCGAGTAGTCCTCGACGATTGCGGCACCGATCTTTTCCAAGTCATAACCCTCGGCCACCAAGCGTTCAGGATCGGCGATCGAAATGCCGTCGACGTAGTCCATAACCACCACGTGCTCGGTGCACAGGTCCAGATAGGATTTAGGGCACGTCACGCCATGAACGCTCTTATGGAACTCGTAGAAGTCGTTGAGGTTTTTGGCCTCGGCCAAAAAGTTGGTCTCCTCGCGAAACGAGGTCCACAGCTCCTCGACTACGCCGTGCAGGTCAACGAATTGATCGGTATTGACGAACTTGGAAACGATACGCACCACCGAGCGGATGATATCGATGTCCTGTGCCATAACCTGCTGCGCACCGGGGCGCTGCACCTTGACGGCCACGTCCTCGCCCGTCACCAGACGAGCGCGGTGCACCTGCGCGAGCGATGCGCTACCAAGCGGATTGGGGTCGATCGCATCGAACATCTCCCCCAGGCGCAGGCCGTATTCCTCTTCCAAGCAGCGGAGCACTACCTCGTACGGCACCGGCTCCACGTCGGAGCGCAAGCGGCGCAGCTCATCGCAAAAGCGTTGCGGCAGAATCTCGGACCGGTTGGCCAGAATCTGCCCCATCTTGACGAACATGGGGCCGAGTTCCTCGAGCAGGCGGCGCAAACGAACCGGCGTGAGGTTATCCCACACGCGGTACTTTTTAACCAGGCGAACAATCTGCCCGATACGCTCGCGGCGACCCGCCGGCGTGAGCTGGTATTCCTCGTCCGGCGCCATCGCGTCGGGCTCCTCGGGCACCATATCGACAGCGCGCGGCTTCTTGCGAGCGCCCGAGACGGCGGCGTCGACCTCATCGACAACCGCCGCCTCGTCACCCAGGGGATCTAGTTTGTTGTAATCGGTGGTGGAATCTGCCATCTGCGCTGCTACTCGGCCTCTTCGGTATCCTTCGCATCGTCGGGCTCAACGGACTCGACGGGCACCGAGGTCACGTTGTCCTCGACCGAATCGACGATGTCGCGCACGTGGGCCAGGAAGGCCGTGCGCTCGGACGCGGTCATAACGCGGACGCGAGCAAGGATGAGCTCATCGAGCACGCGCTGGGCCGCGGTCTCGCCCTGCATGCCCAGACGCTCGGTCAGATCGGAGATGGTACCGCCGGCCTGCTCGAACATGTCGGACACACTGCGGGCGATATCGGGAGCGCCGGCGTCCTTGCGAACCTGCTCGCCCTTGGTATTAAGGTCGTCGAGAACCTTCTTGCCGCCTTCGACAGCAACGGCGGCAGCGCCAAAGCCCACGTTAATGGCACCGTTAACAAGCTGATCGAGTTTCATAACCATGGTTGTCTCCAATCACAAACAACTGCATTGGCGTTCTTGTACCCAAGATTGAGCGAAAGCGACAAAGCGTTTTAGCGCTATTCGATCGACGGGAAATCCCTACCTCACGTTGTCGTTCATCGCGAAAGAGTTCTTCATGGCGCAGCTCGTGGTGTAGAGCACCTTGCCCAACAGGGCATCGGTCTCCACGCGCACGAGCTCGGCAAAGGCCTCGTTGGCGCGGGCGAGCTCGGCAGGCACCTCGGCCTCGGGCAGCGCGGCTACGACAGCGTCAACGTCGTGAATCTGCTTGTGGCCCATGCCGCCGACCTTCTCCTGGTAGTCCTCCACAGCGCGGCCGCACTCATGGAAACGGACGTCAGCCAGGGCGCCGATCAGGCGGTTGGCCCAGTAGAAGTTTTCGGACGTCACGCGAGCCTGCGTGTCGGCATAGTACTCGGGCATGGTCTCGACGTTGGCGTACAGCGGAACCAGCGCGTTAAACGAGTTGGAGCCAAAGGCCATCCACTGCACGGCACGGTAGGCCGGCTGCGCATAGGGGCGCAGCTGCAGCACGGCGAGCTGGCTGTTGCGATTGATGCCGATGGGGCGATAGGCGCCGCGCGTGGCGGGCGTGCCCTTGCTGCCGTAACAGTCGTACTCCGTGCCCTGGTAGTGGCTCGAAAGCACGTACTTGATGTCCTCGATGGTCACCTTACGCTCGGGCACGCGGCTCCAGGGGATATCGTCGCTCTCGGGCGTGTAGTCGGCGTCGGGGCCGTCCCACACGTCGCCGGGGTTGAGGCAGCGCTGCATGTACCAGGCGCGCGGCGTGTTGTAGACATGGTCGCTGTCGCTGTGCGAGCCAAAGGCCTCGCGCGGGTTAAAGACCGTTGCCGGACCGTCGCCCTCGACGCCCAACGTCAGGTCCAGATGCCACTCGGCCATCCAGGAGCGCAGGTCGGCCGAGCACATGTGGTCGGTCTGGGCGCCCTCGGCGTCGTCTAGGTCAAAGCTGTCGATACCCAGCTGGTTGGGCATGGTCACATAGGCGTCATCAGGCACACGCTTGGCGATCCAGTGGTGGCCGCCGATGGTCTCGAGCCACCAGATCTCGTCCACGTCACTAAAGGCGATGCCGTTGTTCTCGTAGGTGCCGTAGCGCTCGAGCAGGTCGCCCAGGATACGAACGCCGTCGCGGGCGGACTTGGCGTACGGCAGGACCAGGGTCACCATATCCTCCTCGCCCAGGCCACCAGGTTGCGCCGGCACATAGCCGTCCTCACCCTCGTTGCCCTTGGCGGGTACGTAGTCGACGAGCGGGTCGGCACCGCGGACGCGCTCGTTGGTGGTGAGCGTCTCGGTTGCGGACATGCCCACATTGAGCTCGTTGAAACCGGCCTCGGCCCAGATGCCGTGGCCCGGGACAACATCGGGGACGCTCGTGTAGCGCATGGGGTTATTGGGCAGTTCAACGGTCAGGTGGCTCAGGACGCTTGTGTAGACGCGCGGCTGCTCGTCGGGATGCACCACGCGCATACGTTTGGGCTCAAACACCCCGTTGGACGAGTCCTCGTTACGCGCGACCAGGGTCGACCCGTCGTAGCTTGCGTTTTTACCGACCAGAATCGTTGTGCACGGCATGCGCATCCTCCTTGAGCGAAGAAATCAAACGGCAACAGTGTATCGCTTCGGCGCAGAAAGGGCGAAACCACGGCGCTGGCAACCCCTGTGGTCAAAAAATGCCAAATATGAGTACTGTCACTAATTTAGTAACAGCAATTTTGCTACGCATGGGTGTCGAAAGTCTACATTTGTTCAAAAATTAGATGATGTACTTCCCCATAGGTCCAATAAAATAGGCTCTCTATCGATAATAAATATCGTTAGAGAGCCAAATTAACCTAAAATATATGTGACTATCTTGGCAACAGTACTCATATTTGGCATTTTTTGTCCACGGGGTATAGAACTAACCCCTCAAACAGCCCAAACGCCTATTTCGATGCGCGCTCCGCCGCCTCAATCACGTGTTTGGCGAGAATCGCGGTGGTCACAGCCCCCACGCCGCCCGGCACGGGCGTGATGGCGTTAACGACCGGCTCCGCAGCATCAAAATCGATGTCCCCGACCAGCTTGCCAGCAGCCTCGTCCCAGTTAATGCCAACATCAATGATCGTCTGGCCCTCGCGAACGGCATCCGCGCCAATCGTGCTCGCGCGTCCAACGGCCGCAACAACGATATCGGCAGAACGGCACTCGGCAGCAAGATCGCGTGTATGCGTATGGCACGTCGTCACCGTGGCATTGCGAGCCGTAAGTGCGGCGGCAACGGGACGCCCGATCACCAGCGAGCGCCCGACCACAGCAACCTTAGCTCCATCCAGCTCAACGCCGTAATGATCCAGCAAAGCAAGCACGGCTTCGGCTGTGCAGGGGGCAAAACCCTCGCCGCGCCCCGAAAGCGTGGTGAGCAGCGAAGCCGGCGTCATGGAGTCAACGTCCTTGGCGGGATCGAGCGCTGCGGCGACGGCGTTCTCGTCAAGGCCGGCGGGCAGCGGGCGGAACATCAAACAGCCATGAACAGCCGAATCGATATTGATGTCCTCGATGGCCGTCAACAGCTCGTCCTGCGAAACATCGGCAGAAAGCAAAACGCGACGAGCCTCAATCCCCACTTTTTCGCAGCGCTTGAGCGCACCGCGCTCGTAGGATAGGTCGTCCTCGCGTTCACCTACACGCACGATAGCCAACGTCGGAACAACGCCCCGCTCGCGCAGGGCTGCGCAGCGAGCAGCAAGTTCCTCAGTCAAAGCGCGAGCAACGGGAGCACCCTTCAGCAGTTCAGCCATGGCTATCCCCTCTTCCTTGCAGCGTCGGAGGCGCGGCGCGCCAGCGCATCGGCGCGCGGCAACCATGTGTCGAGCAACTCATCACACGCCGTCTCGAGCTCCTTAGCACGAGCGCGATCCTTCATAGACGTGGTGTTCGCAAAGAGCGTCAAGCTCGCGCCCTGCATAGCGGCACGGCAGAACACGGCGCCGCACGCCACATCGGACAGCAGTTGACGCGAACCCTTGTCGGCCATGTCCTCGAGCAGCGCCAGTGCGCGCCCGCAGGCATCCATAATGCGATACGGCGGCAGAGCGGCCACATGCAGCGCATCCTGAATCGCGGTCGCTCGAGTCGGATCGTCACGCGGAATACCGTACGCCGCGGACACCTGGCCGTACGCACGAACGTCCTCGGCGACCAGACCCACAAGTTCCTGCGCCAACTCATCCGCCTGGGCAAACGCGCGCGTCAGATCGTCTGCGCGATCGGCAAGCGCAGGGTTTGTCGCCCCATAGCGAGCAACCATCCCGCAAAGCGAGGCGCCCAGTGCACCTACAAAGGCGCTCGCGCTACCGCCGCCGGGAACCGGCTCGCGTGCGGCAAGCGCCTCGGCAAACTCTCGACATGTTTTATCCATCATCTCTTGGCTCATACGCACGCACCTTCAAGTCATATACATCGGTCGGGTGGCAACCGCCGACCGACCGCATCAATCACATAATGGTGCTAAGTCTAGCCCATAAGTACATGAGCGTCAGCGCACCTGGCCATCGCGGATTTCTATGACGAACGATAGGCCTCGGCACCGCAAACATGGGACACATGGCCCACCTTTCGAGACTTCCGGACGTCAAAAACTGAGGCATATCTATAAACAAGGAACCTGTTGGGGCAACGCCCACGCACGCGCGCCCCATTAACGCCCACGCACGCGCGCCCCATTAAATCAACGGGCACCTCACCCCGGGGAGGGCCGACAGCAT
>CABUHP010000067.1 GCA_902491415.1 uncultured Collinsella sp. | reverse complement strand
CGTCGGTGTTGGGGCCGATGTGGCGATAGAGCTCGGTCATGAAGGACTGGCAGAAGTGCATGATCTCGTTGTTGGACTTGCCCTTGGGGTCAAAGTCGGAGCCGCCCTTGCCGCCGCCCATGGGAAGGGTGGTCAGGCTGTTCTTGAGGATCTGCTCCAGGCCCAGGAACTTGAGCATACCCAGGGTGACCGTCGGGTTAAAGCGCAGGCCGCCCTTGTAGGGTCCAATGGCAGAGTTGAACTCGACGCGGTAACCGCGGTTGACCTGAACCTTGCCCTGGTCGTCGACCCAGGGGACACGGAACATAACAATGCGCTCGGGCTCGACGAGGCGCTCAAGCAGGGCGGCCTCCTCGTACTCGGGATGGGCGTCGAGCGCCGGCTGGATGGTGCCGAGGATCTCGGTCGCGGCCTGGATGAACTCAGGCTGCTCGGGATAGCGGGCCTTGAGCTCGTCGAGAACTTTCTGCGTGTAGCTCATGCTTCCTCCAATTGATGGAAAAGAAAAGTATCGTTCGAGGCGCCCCATGCGCCGCGAGCTTTATCGAGTATGGATAATATCGCACTGTTGCAGCAAAGTTACGCATAAGCCGACGAGCAGATGTTTCGTTTTGATTACGATGCAGGTAGAGGCGTTTTTGAGTGCCTGACGTGCAAAACCTGTGTTTCAAACCTGTTTCGTCCACGTGTTCCAAACCACCACATTGGGGACAGGCACCTTTGTGGTGGTGTGGGTGGTTAGAGGACGAGTTGATGGTAGTCGGCAGGGGTTACGCGGCCTTCGGTGGCAGCGCGGAAGGCAGCGAGTGCATCGCCCGAGAACGGCATGGCCCAGCACAGCCCGCAACCTGCGGTAATGGAGCCGGGCAAAGGCATAATGCGCCCGGGCACGCCGGCGGCAAGGCACAGCTGTTCACATTCCATCACATCGAAGGTGCTATCGAACGAAACGATAATCTTGCGCTCGTGGTCGAGGGCATCACCGGACGGGCCTTCGCGGTGTGCCTCACGATACGCCGCGGCGGCCGCTTCCTCTTCCGCAGTATGTCCACAGCCACCGCAGCCGCAGGTACAGGGCTCGGAACCATCGCAAGTGCAAGGCTCTCCCGTGTCGGGACAAATATCGTGAGACATGGCAACTCCAATCGTCTAGGCGAGTAACTCGGCCGCCGCAAACTCCTCGGGCGTATTGACGTTTTCGAAGCAGAGCGTCGAGCCCGCGGCCTTAACGATCTGCGGTTCATCCATATAACTAGCCTGAACGCGATTGATCAGGCAGCGAATGCGCTGGCGGTCGCAGGCGAGCAGCTCTTGGGCAACCGGCGCACACGCGTCACGGCGCCAGACGGCGCAAAGCGGCTCAATCCCCCGCTCCTCGCACGGCACGCACACGTCGAGCGCCTCGGCCTCAACACGATCGGCAAGCGCGCCGATAAGTTCCGGCGAGACAAACGGCATATCACAGGCGACGATAGCCGCGAGAGGAAGCCGAGCCGCAGCCAACGAACTCGCGATGCCGCGCATGGCGCCCGCCGACCCTTCAAGGTCGGCCACCACACGCGGCACCAGGCCGCCAAACGCGCGCTCCTCAAGGTAGGCCAGCTCGCTGGGACGCGAAGTCGTCACGACCAACTCGCCGGCAACTGGCGCCAGCCGGCCCAGCACGCGCTCGATGAGCGGTTCGCCGCAAAACGTCATGCGCGCCTTATCGCGGCCCATGCGTGAGGACAGCCCGCCCGCTTGGACGACGCAAGAAAGATCGGCCCGTCTTACGGTAGTCATACGGCAAAACACCTCCATCGGCATGCTCGAAACCCGACACACGAAGCCAGATACCGTCGCCGATAAAGCGGGCGGCACGGCAAACCCACGCAAAAACAAAACAGCGCCTTTGCGGCACGCAGCAAGACCGCGAGCACAAAAGCGCTGGTAGCGTATGGCGGGAACGTATGTGAATCGAACACATCCAAGACGTTTTGCACGCCTCGCAACGGTTTTGAGGACCGCGGAGCCCACCGGAGCCCATCCGTTCCCAAGTGCGGCGGTATTTTACCAAACCGAAACGGCTCCATCCCAAAAAGACGAACAAGAAGTTGCGGTGGAATAGTTCCTGTATTTGCTGCCAAAGCCTCCAAATAGGAACTATTTCACCGCAACTGAGGAGGCGGGAGCGAGTGACCGGCCTAGCGCAGGGACCTCAAGCCGCCGGCGTCCTTGTCGAGCACCGTAAAGCGCACGGCATCCAGGTGCTCCAAGATGCTGATGGCACGTTTGCGCGACACACCCAGCGCCTCGCGCAGCACGCTCGTGGTGGCAGCGCCGCCGGCTGCCTCAATGGCGGCAGCAACAAGCTCGCGCGCATGGGCCTCGGCGGTAGCGGACAGGGCAACGTCGCGTTCGACCTTCACGATGGAACGGTTGAGCGAAAGCTCGCGCAGGGCACGCGTCATGGTGTCGCGATCGAGCTGCAACTGCTCGCCCACTTCGGGCAACGTCGGTGCATCGAGGCCGGCCCCATCGAGCAGCGCCACAATGCGCTCGCAAGCCTCTCGCACCACGCGTGCCGCTGCGGCGGCCGAATGCGGATCGAACACCTCGGCCCCCTCGGCAGCGCATACGCCACGCGCGCAGCCCTCGGAAATCAGGGCTGCGGCAACCGTATCGTCAGCGGCAGGCCACGCAGCATGGGCAACGGCGCCGGGCGTAAAGCCCGTCTCCTTGGGAGACGCCGCGTGCATGGCTGACAGGGTCGCCGCCAGTGCATCCATCGCAGCGTCGAGCACCACGGCGTCCGCCAAGTAGTCCGCATCACCCACAGCAAGCTTGCGAACAGAGCCCTGCGACACCAACCCGCGCAGTGCGGCATCGACCTCGCCGACACCAAGATCCAAAGCGTCGGCAACATCAACCGCCGTAACTGGCAGCATCTGCAGCGCCAGCCAAGCGCCCACACCGCCCGCGGTATCGCCGGACTCAAGCGCCGCAAACAGTGCGCGCTCGCCGGCAGAAAGCTCGCGCGAGCGACGGCAGCGCGATAGCAGCACGCGCCCGCCGCCGATGAGCATAACGGGCGAATACGACAGCACCACGGCATGGTCTCCGGCACGCAGCGGCAGCGGATCATCCAGGCGCACCTGCACGGTACGGGTCTCGCCCACCGCCATGGGGGCCTCGCCCTCCAATAGCATGATGCGGCCGACGACCTCGGCCGTGCCGGCCATCACATGCACACGCGCGCCCGACTCGAGCACGCGCGGCTTGGCGCCCTCGCGGCCGAGGTAGGTGAACGTCATCATAAAGCGCAACGTCTGGCCAAAGCGGTCCGCAACGCCCAGCATCTCGCCACGGTCAAGCGCCGCGACACCGTCACCAACTAGGTTGAGCGCCACACGCTGACCAGGCAGCGCGCGCGGCGTATCGCCATGCACCTGGATCCCGCGCACGCGACAGACCGTACGCGACGGCAAAGCCATCAGCTCGTCGCCCACCGCAACCGGCGCATCGTGCAGCGTTCCCGTTACGACAGTGCCGACGCCCTTAATCGTAAAGCAGCGGTCAATCGGCAGGCGCGGCGCGGCATCGGTGCGCTCGGCACGGTCGCGGCAGGCATCCCAGCAGGCACTTACCTGCTCGTCGAGCACCGCAAGCAGCCTGTCGATCCCCTCGCCCGTCTTAGACGACACGGGGACAATCGGCGCGCCCGCAAACACGGTACCCGACAAAAAGTCATCGACATCGAGCTCGGCAAGCTCGGTCATCTCGGCATCGGCCAGGTCGCACATCGTCAGCGCCACCACCATATGCGTGACGCCCAGCATCTCCAGCACGTGCACGTGCTCGCGGGTCTGCGGCATCACGCCCTCGACGGCCGAAACCACCAGCACGGCAACGTCGATGCCCGTGGCGCCCTGCACCATGGCGCGCAAGTAATGTGCATGGCCCGGCACGTCGACCAGGCCGATGATCTTGCCACTCGGCAGCGCCAGCTCGCCAAAGCCAAGCTCCACCGTCATGCCGCGACGACGCTCGACCTCAAGGCGATCGGGATTCTTGCCGGTCAGTGCCTCGATCAGTGCCGACTTGCCGTGGTCGACGTGACCCGCCGTGCCAACGATAACGGGACACTCCACCAACGCCTGAACCTCACTCATCGAGCAATCGCCTTCTTAACGCACGCGACGAGCGTCGTTGCCGCCGTCTCGATATCGCGGTCACCCACGAGCGTGCGCACGTCAAACAAAATGCGATCGTGCGAGGTTCGCGTGACAACCGGCGTGTCAAAGTCCTGAACAAGCGAGCGCTTGAGCGCATCGACCGTCAGGTGTGCGTCAACAAGACGCACGGCAACGCACATCGTGGGTAGCTCGACGGTAGGAAGCGAGCCACCGCCGGGGGTTGACGATTCCTCGACGATCTCCACCTGCACGGCGCACGGGCAACCGGCCTTGTCGAGCCCGGCGACCATACGATCGCGCAGCTTGCGGGCACGTCGCTCCAAATGAGCCTGCGGCAGCGTAAGCATGCTGAGCACCGGAATATCGCGATGGGCCACATCCGCCCCATCCATGTAAATGCGCAGTGTAGCCTCGAGCGCCGCCAGTGCGAGCTTGCCCGGGCGCAGGGCACGCATAAGCGGATGCGACCCGCAGGCCTGGACCAGATCGCGACGGCCCATGATGATGCCCGCCTGTGCGGCACCGAGCAGCTTATCACCCGAGCACGACACGATATCGAGCCCTGCCGAAACCGAAGCCGGCGTGGTTTCTTCGCCGCCGCGCACCAAGATGTCGTCGGGCAACAGCGCGCCCGACCCCTGGTCCTCGTAGAACAGCAGGCCATGTTTGTGGGCCAGAGCGGCAAGCTCCCGAGAGCCCACCTCCTCGTGAAAGCCCTCGATGCGATAGTTGGAAGGATGGACCTTGAGGATCATCGCCGTATCGGGCGTGATGGCGCGCTCATAGTCGTCCAAATGCGTGCGGTTGGTGGCGCCGACCTCGACGAGTTTGGCGCCCGAAGCCGCCATGACATCGGGGATGCGGAAGCTGCCGCCGATCTCGACAAGCTCGCCGCGGCTGACGATAACCTTCTTGCCTGCGGCATGGGTCGCCAGCACCAGCAGTACCGCGGCGGCGTTGTTGTTGACCACGAGCGCGTCCTCGGCACCGGTGAGCGAGCGGATCAGCTGCGCGGCGTGCTCCTTGCGCGACCCGCGCGAACAAGTGTCCACACTGTACTCGAGCGTGCTGTACCCGCGCGCAACCTCGGCCACGGCCTTTGCCGCCGACTCCGCGAGCGGGGCGCGGCCCAAGTTGGTATGGATGACCACGCCCGTAGCGTTGACGGCAGGGCGCAGGCTCGGCAACGCGGAGCGGTGCGCACGCCACTCGATGGCCGAGGCCAGGTCGCGCTTAGAGCGCGGGGCGGCACCGGCGCGAATGGCTGCGCGCTCCTCGTCGAGCTCGGCCGTCACGGCGGCATGCACCACCGCGTCGCAGGTCTCCCCCGCCGCCTTCACTACCGGCCACTCGGCAAGCAGCTCGTTGACGGAAGGAATGGCGCGCAGGCGGGCGCGTACCTCATCGGACATGTTCTGGCTATCGCTCATGTGCGGCCTTTCAAAAGAAACGTGGATCAGTCGAATACATCAGCTGATTCAATCAATCGCTATTATCCTCGCGCGCCGCGATCTTTTCCACGCGAACGGCGTTTTCCTGAGTGAGCGCGGCGCCCGTCAACGGGTCCCAGCGCAGCGGCGTATGGTCGAGCGGGCCCACGCCCAAGGCTTGAGCGCCACCGGCATCGGCGCCAAACGAACGCCCGCCGGGGGCGGCCGAGGTGAAGATGCACGCCGGATGCAGATACGGCGTCGTCTCCACGCGCACGCGGTCGCGGCCCAAATCGCTCACGAGCTCGACGATCTCGCCGTCGGCGATGCCCATGTGCGCAGCAGCATCGGCATTCATCTGCACGGCATCCAGGTCCGATCCAGCCTCGGCGGCACCTTGGGCCGCAAGCCTGCGCGAGGTGTGCGACTCAAAGGGACGGTTGCCACTAATGAGGCGAAACATCCCCGGGCCGGGCTCCACCATGGGCGCAATCCAGTTGGGCACACGACCCATGCCGACTCGTTCCCATACGTCGCTTGCCAGCGCAATTTTGCCGCCGGCAAGCGGAATCACCGGCTCACCCGTGCGCGACGGCAGCGCCACGCCCGTATCGGCCCAGCCGCGCTCCTTGAGCTCGTCCAGATCGATCCCAAAAGGCGCCACCTGGGCAGCCGTCAGATCGTCAGACGTAAACTGGAAATATTCGCCCACGCCACACGCCTGCGCCAGACCGGCAAAAATCTCCCGACCGGGACGTGTGCCGTCATGCTGCACGGGCAGCACGGCGTTGCGGTAGAACACGCGCGAATCGTTGACGCCCACGACTGTGCCCACACCGCGGTCGGCCTCCAGATACGTCACGTCGGGCAGCACGAAGTCAGAAGCACGCGCCGTCTCGGACCAACGAATATCAATCGTCACAAGCAAGTCGAGCTGCTGCAAAATACCCAACCAAGCCTGTGCATAGCCATAGCCCGCACCGGGGTTACTGGCATAGACGATGAGCCCACGCAAATCGCCGGCAAGAATCGACTGACCGATGGTCGTGCACAGTCCGCGCACCGGATCGACCAGTGGATAGCGCTCGGACCCCAGCTTGGGCTCGCGCGGCACCGGCGGCGTCGCAAAGCGAGTGGGATCGAGGTCGCCCAGTGAAAGCGGTGTGGGCGGATTGAGCGCGCCGCCCGCATGTCCAATACAGCCCAGCAGCACATCGACCAAGCAGATAGCGCGTGCGGTCTGGGTGCTATTGGCATACGCGATGCCGATGCCACCATGAAAACCCGCATCCACCACAGCGGCAGGCGCGGCGGCAGCCAAATCACGCGCAGTCGCTCGGATATCGTCCGCCGGCACGTCGCACATCGACTCGGCCCACTCGGGCGTCCAAGCACTGGCCGCCTGCGCCAGCTCGTCAAAGCCTGTGGCGTAGCGGTCCACGAACTCGTGATCGTACAGGTCCTCGAATACCAGCACATGTGCGATACCCAGCAGCAACGCCAGATCGCATCCAGGACGTACGCGCAGCCAGCGGTCGGCAAGCGCGGCCGAGCCGCTGCGCCGGGGGTCAACCACGATGATCTTCGCCCCGCGCCGGCGCGCATCGTTGAGCGCGTCAACGGCCCCCATCGTCGACGAATCGACAATGGAACGCCCCAGGTACATGATGCAGTCGGTATGCGCAAGGTCGGAGGCGGGGCTATAGCCCAGGCTGTGCCCCCAACCGGTAAGTCTGCTTACCTCGCAGGCGCCATCGGCACCGTACACGTTGGGCGAGCCCAGCGCATGCATAAAGCGATAGGCCCAGTAGCGGTCGAACGAGGGCACACCAAGTGTCATGCCCAGCGCACGGGGCCCGCGCTCGTCAACAATTCCCAAAAGACGCTCGGCAATCTGAGCAAACGCCTCGTCCCAGGTAATCGCATCAAACCCCGAGCCATCCCGGCGGCGTCGCATAGGGTGCAAAATCCGGTCGCGCTCGTCAAACGGCATTGCCAGGCGATGGCGCCCGCGGGCGCACAGGGCACGCGCCGCGCACGGATGTCCCGGCACCGGCAACTCGGCCACCACGCGACCGTCCTCAACGCGTGCCGCAAAGGCGCAATCGGCATAGCATCCCCCGCATGTGGTCACCACGGCGCGACCGTCACGCTTCACAGCAGATGCCATCTCGATTACCCCTTTCATCAGCCAAACACAACAGGCCAACAGCCCGGCAACGAGCCCCAGGCCCAAAAAGCCTCCCGCACGGCAACGCCCCGCGGGAGGCCAACGTCAAACAGACGGTACCTTACGCCTCGGACTTCTTGGCGTAGACAAACCAGTAGCCGAGCGCGATCAGAACCGCGCCGCCCACGATGTTGCCCAGCGTGGCGGCGGATAGATTAAACGCAATACCCGCGACGTTGAGCGCATCGGCCCCGGCAACCTTGGC
>CABUHP010000066.1 GCA_902491415.1 uncultured Collinsella sp. | reverse complement strand
GGCGGCGCGGCGCAGCATCTACACCGCCATCTCCGCGCTTCGCCATGCCGGATATGAGATTGAATACAAGCGCGGCGTGGGGTATCGGCTCTTGACCCGTCCACTCACCGACGAGGAGATCATCCGGCTTCACGGCATGGTCATGCGCAACCGCTCCACGCCTATCGCCATCCGCAAGAGCATGGCGCAGCACTTAGTTGCCATGGCGAGTGCCGACGTTCGCGGCTACCTCGATACACCCGAACCCGCTCCAAGCGCAGGCAGCAAGGCTACCAAGGCAACACGCACGCCCATCAAGCGCATCGACACGTGCGAGCTCGTCGAGCAGGCCATCGACCACGGAACCACGGTGAGTTTTGATATTTCGAGCGTCACGACGCGTGGCGAAACCGAAGCAGCACGGATGACACTCCGTCCCTTTGCCATCAGGCAGCGCGATGGCATCTCGTATCTGCTGGGAACGGTCTACGACGCCCGAGGCGCCGATGACACGTTGCGTACCGTAGAGATTGGCCATATGAGAAACGTCACCACACGTCTCCTCGACGGCAAGAAGCTCTTCGCCGCCCTAGACGAGGACGACGCCTCCTCCGCCGCATAAGACCCTCCGCCGCCCATTCGACTACCCGTACCGCCCATCCGATTCTGTATTAAAAAACCCGCCAGGCTGTTGTAAAAATGGACATCAGCGCTACTATAGTTCCACTTGCACTTTGTCCCAGTGCAGTGTTTCCAGCCATTTTTATACTGGGGGTAATGATATGAAGGACATCACCATCAGCCGCAGGAGCCTTCTGGTCTCCGCCGGCCTGCTCGCGCTCGCCCCGCTCGCCGGATGCGGCGGCAACTCTGGTTCCGGCTCTGCTGCCGCCGGTTCCGACTACACCATCGGCGTTCTGCAACTCACCGAGCATTCCGCACTCGATGCCGCCAACGACGGCTTTGTCAAGGCCATCAAGGAGAGCGGCCTTAAGGTCAAGATCGACCAGAAGAACGCCCAGAACGACCAGTCCACGTGTAAGTCCATTGCCGACAAGTTTGTGGGCGACAACGTCAACCTGATTTATGCCATCGCCACGCCCGCCGCGCAGGCTGCCGCCGGCGCCACGGCCGATATCCCCATCGTGGGCTGCGCCATCACCGACTACGCCGCCTCCGGCCTGGTCCAGGACAACGACAAGCCCGGCACCAACGTCACGGGCGCTTCCGACCTCACCCCGGTCGCCGAGCAGCTCGAGATGATGCAGAAGGTCCTGCCCGACGTTAAGAAGGTCGGCCTGCTCTACTGCACCGCCGAGTCCAACTCCGACGTCCAGATCAAGGCCGCCAAGAAGGAGCTCGACAAGCTGGGCCTCGAGTACACTGACTTCACCGTCTCGAGCTCCAACGAGATTCAGTCCGTCGTCGAGTCTGCCGTGGGCAAGGTCGACGCGCTGTACTCCCCCACCGACAACACCATCGCCGCGGGTGCCTCGCAGGTCGGCCAGATCTGCAAGGAAAACAAGCTCCCCTTCGTGACTGGCGAGGAGGGCATGTGCAAGGCCGGCGGTCTGTTCACCCTCTCCATCAACTATGAGGACCTGGGCTACGCCGCGGGCGAGATGGCCGTTAAGATCCTGAAGGGCGAGGCCAAGCCCGAGGATATGCCGATCAAGCACCTCTCGAGCAAGGACCTGGTCGTCGTCAAGAACGACGAAATGGCCGAGGCCCTGGGCATCGACCTTTCCGCCCTGGACGCGTAATGCCATACGCGGCATGCGTCTAGAGCCCGTGCTCGCGCTTTAGCCGCGTTATTCAATATCTGAGCCACAGGGGCGGGCGCTGTAGACCGGCGTCCGCCCTGCTTGTTTCAGGTAAAACAAAACGTCTGTCCGTAACTCTTCTATGCATTGTTACCGCTATTATGGTGAATCACGTGTCCACCCTATCCTAGGAGGTATGAAGCATGCTCATTGCATTGCAGGGCGCCGTTTCGCAGGGCGTCCTCTGGGGCATTATGGTGCTTGGCGTGTTTATCACGTTCCGCCTGCTCGACATTCCCGATATGACCTGCGACGGCAGCTTTGCCCTCGGCGGCTGCGTCTGCGCTGTGCTCATCGTCAATAACAACTTCGACCCGCTGTTCGCCGTGCTGGCCGGTATGTGCGCCGGCGCCATCGCGGGCGCCGTCACGGGCATTTTGACCACCGTCTTTGAGATTCCTGCGATCCTCGCCGGAATCCTCACCCAGATCAGCCTGTGGTCCATCAACCTGCGCATCATGGGCAAGTCCAATACGCCCATTCTTGCCAAGGGCACCGTGTTCTCCGCCGTCAGCAATATGACCGGTCTGCCGCAGTCCACCGTTGCCATCATCTTGGGCATCCTGCTCGCCGTGGCTATCGTTGCCATCCTGTATTGGTTCTTTGGCACCGAGATCGGCTCGGCGCTGCGAGCCACCGGCAACAACGAGTACATGATCCGCGCTCTGGGCGTCAACACCAACTCCACCAAGATGATCGCCCTCGTGCTCTCCAACGCCCTCATCGGCCTTTCGGGCGCGCTCATCTGCCAGAGCCAAAAGTATGCCGACATTGGTATGGGCACCGGTGCCATCGTTATCGGTCTTGCCGCCATTGTTATCGGCGAGGTGCTCGGCCGCCTGCTGCCCGGCGGTCTCACGCAGTTTAGCGTCCGTCTTGCCTCCGCCGTCTTTGGCTCCGTGGTGTACTTCCTTATCCGCGCCATCGTGCTGCAGTTGGGCATGGACGCCAACGACATGAAGCTGCTCTCCGCCGTGATTGTCGCTGTGGCCCTGTGCGTGCCCGTGGTTTGGGAGCGCTATAAGCTCCGCAGCTCCTACACGAAGGGGGATGAGGCAGATGCTTAAGCTCTCGCACGTCAAGAAGACCTTTAACAAGGGCACCGTCACCGAGAAGCGCGCGCTCACCGGCGTCGACCTCACCCTGAATGACGGCGACTTTGTAACCGTGATCGGCGGCAACGGCGCCGGCAAGTCCACGCTGCTCAACATGATCGCCGGCGTGTACCCGCTCGATTCGGGCGTTATTGAGCTCGACGGCACCGACATCTCGCGCCTGAGCGAGTCGCAGCGCGCCAAGTACCTGGGCCGCGTGTTTCAGGACCCCATGCGCGGTACCGCTGCCGACATGCAGATCGCCGAGAACCTGGCCCTCGCCAAGCGTCGCGGCCAGCGTCGCGGCCTTTCGTGGGGCGTCACCAAGGCCGAGAAAGATGAGTACGTCGAGCTGCTCAAGCGCCTGGACCTTGGTCTGGACACGCGTCTCAACGCCAAGGTCGGCCTGCTCTCGGGTGGCCAGCGCCAGGCACTCACCCTGCTGATGGCCACGCTCACCAGGCCGCGCCTGCTGCTGCTCGACGAGCACACCGCGGCCCTCGACCCCAAGACGGCCTCTAAGGTGCTTAACCTGACCGAGGAGATCGTCGACGAGAACCACCTGACCACGCTCATGGTCACGCACAACATGAACGACGCCATCCGTCTGGGCAACCGTCTGATCATGATGCACGAAGGCCACGTGATCTACGACGTGGCGGGCGATGAGAAGAAGTCGCTCACCGTAGCCGACCTGCTGCAGAAGTTCGAGGAGGTCTCGGGAGGCGAGCTCGCCAACGACCGCATGCTGCTGAGCTAAAACCTGCCAAAAAGGGACAGGTTTATTTTGGTAGGTTTTATCTGCGCAAACGTCAAAACCGCCGCAAAGGGACAGACGCCCTTGCGGCGGTTTTCGCATATTATGTCGATAATCCGATATTCAACCAGACATTCTGGCTAAGGACTAAGGAAACTGCCATGAAAAGACTCCCCCGCTTTGCGTTGGCCGCCGCGTTGTTTGCCGGCGCGCTCGCAGGCATCCCAAGCCTCGCTTTCGCGGGAAACCTGCCCGCCGCTATTGACGGCTCCGTGGCCGTCATGCACACCAACGATATCCACGGCAGCTACAAGTACAGCTACAACGCAAGCAAGGGCACCGGCACTGTGGGCTTTGACGGACTGGCGGTTCTCTATAGCGCCCAAAGCAGCGTCCCCGATCTTTTGCTCGATGCGGGCGACACCTTCCACGGACAGTCCTTCGCCACCATGAGCGAGGGCAAGAGCATCGCCGAGCTCATGGACACCTTCTACGCCGACGGCTACGACGCGACCACGCCAGGCAACCACGACTGGAGCTACGGTGCGGACAAACTCCGCACCATGACCGGCTACAGCACCACCGGCACGCCCTTCGCCATGCTCTGCGCGAACGCGAAGTCTACGAGCGGCGTATGGAGCTCGAGCATCACGAAGACGCTCGATCGCACCTGGGAGGATAGCGAAGATCACTCCACATTCGACTACAAAATCAAGGTCGGCGTCGTGGGTGCCATGGATGAGTCGCTAGGTTCCTCGCTGCGCGCGGACCTGGTCGCGGGCACCAGCTTCTCGAGTGCCGCGAACGCCATCAATACCGAGGCAGAGCAGCTGCGCAGGGAGGGCTGCGATGTTGTTGTGTGTATCGCGCACACGCTCGACGCCAAGACCTTTGCCACGCGACTCCGTGGCGTCGATGCCCTTATCGCAGGCCACGAGCACATCAACCTTAACGAGAAGGTGACGGGAGCCGACGGCAAGACAATCCACGTTGTCGAGGCGGGCAGTGCCTTTGCCGAGGTGGGACTGCTTTCCATTCCGTACAAATACGACACGAATGGCACCGAGACGACCGACGATGACACGGTCACGGTCCCTGCAGACGACAGCAACGAGAAGCTCTACACCGCCAAGAACGTCAACGACCTTTTGGCAGACCCCGACAAGGGCTCCGACTACCAAAGCCGCCTTGAAGCCGTCCGCAACAAGATCAAGCCGCTCGACGAGGACTTTGAAAACGAATCGAACAAGGTGCTCGGCACATCCACCACCAACTATTTCTACGGCGAGGACGCCGCAGGCACGCATGGTTGGGAAATGGTGCGCACCACCGATTTCCGTCCCAGCAAGGAGGGCGACACCACCAAGGCCCAGACCATCGGCCACGTGATTTGCGGCTCCTATCTTGCCCTGACGGGCGCGGACCTCGCTATCGAAAACGCTGGCGGCATCCGCGGCGGCATCGCGGCGGGCAACGTGACCGCTGGCAACGTCATCGCCATCTCGCCCTACGGCAACACCGTGGAGACCTGGACCATGACCGGCGCGGACTTCCTCGCAGCGCTCGAGCACTCGCTACAAATCAGCGACGATTGCAACGACAGCTACGAGCTTCAGCAGGCTTATGTGGCGGCCGGTCACACCGAGCAGGAGGCGCAAGACAAGTACAAGTGGCGCGATGACTCTGGCAGCGTTCTCTCCTTTGGCGGCATCAACGTGACGATTGATTGGACGCAGCCCGAAGGCAAGCGCATTGTGAGTGCCACACTCACCAAAGACGGCAGCACGCTCGACCCCGCCAAGACCTATACCGTCGCCACCAACAACTACATCATTACCAACACGACCGACTTTCCCACCTTTGCACACGCCACCAAGTACACCGAGTGGGGCACGTGCGAGGCGGCGCTGAGGGCGCTGATTGGGCAGAACGACTGGGAGAGCAAGATGGCCGGGCTCGCCGGCACCATCAGCTTCGGCTCCGTAGCCGTGGACCCCACGCCCACACCGGCCCTGACGCCTAAGCCCTCGCCTAAGACGGACACGACGACCACGAAGGTCAGCACCAAGAAGACGAGCGGTAAGCTCGCCGCAACGGGAGACCGCACGCTGGCAGTAGTTGGCGCGTGCCTTATCGGCGGCATCATCGTCATCATCCTCGGCATTATCTGGAAGCGTCGACGCTAAGCTACACCGCCGGGCCTTGCAGCCCCGCCGCGTAAACCTTATATCGAGCACAGAAGCCCGTCTGAATTTGATCGGACGGGCTTCTTGGTGGGTATCATGGTTGGACGATCATTAGGAGGTTTTCCCTACATGGAATTGTTTGAGCCGATTCTTCATTTCTTTGAGCAACGGTGGGTCCACAACATCATCTGGGCCGTCATCTTGGCGATAGGCACCGCCGTCGCCGCCGAGGTCGTATCCAAGACCCTGAACCATCTGCTTAACCGTGACGATAACCCGCTTCCGGCATCAAGTATCTTCATCAACATCGCGCGCGCCGTCATCTGGATGATTGGCGGCAGCTTTATCCTCGACAACTGCTTTGGCATTAACGCAAACGCGCTCGTCGCCGCTCTTGGCGTCGGCGGCATCGCCATCTCGCTCGGCTTTCAGGACACGCTGTCAAACCTTATCGGCGGCATGCAAGTGACCTTTATGGGCATCATCAAACCCGGCGACAATATCGAGGTCGGCGGCGTATCCGGCGTGGTCCAAGACATCACTTGGCGTCATACAACGATTGAGGATGCCTGTGGACAGACCATCATCGTCCCCAACTCCAACATTTCCAAGAACACACTCGTGCATTTGATGCCCTTTGGGCGCGTGGCCGTGCCCGTTGCCGTAAAGGACACGTCTAAGTGGGCTTCCCTTGACGTGCTGGCAGACGAGCTCACGAGCGCAACCAAAACGGCCGTCTCGCCCATCTCGGGCTTTGACAAGGAGCCCTACGTACTCTTTAGCGAAATCGGCGACTTTGGCATCAAAGGAAAGATCATCTTTATCGTCAGCGACGACAGCACTACTTTCACGGCAGCCGACGCCTGCATCCGCGCCATCGCCCCCATCATTGCCTGACCTGTCAAATAGGGACAGGCACCTTTGTGGTGGTTTTCATTCGTGGTACCATGGTTTATATAGTTGTTTAAACGACTAAGGGAGCAACATCATGGAAGAGGCCTATCGTCAAGCACGCAAGCGCGGCGAGCAAGGACGTCGACGCGCCATTAGCCAAAGCGAGCATCCATACCTTACGGACCTCGATAGCTTGGTTGCTCAGCTCCCCTTAGGTCAGCGAGAGAATGTCGGCCTGCGGGATATTCCGCTCGAAATGGTCGTCGGCACGGTCACCAAGGGCCGTCAGTCCGCCTTTTCGTGTAACTTTATGCCCCTGCTTCCGTTTAGCACCGAGTTCGCCCGCAAGTGGTCCAACCTCTACGACATCCAGGTGACCGAGGGCTATCGCGACCCCGTCATCGTCACCGAGTTCATGCATCGGTTTTACGTCCAGGAGGGCAACAAGCGCGTCAGTGTCCTCAAATTCCTAGACGCCCCGACGGTTTCGGCCAAGGTCACCCGTCTCTACCCCGGCACATGGGATTCCGTCGAAAGCCGCCTGTACGGCGAGTTCTGCGCGTTTTGGCGCGTCTGCCCCCTATACGAGATTGAGTTCTCGCGTGAGGGAAGCTACGAAACGCTCGCGAAGATGCTCGGTCAGAACCTTATCGAAAAATGGCCGCAGAAAAAGGTCGACTACCTGCGCCACACTTTCCTGCTCTTTAAGCGTGCCTACCTTCGCGCAGGCGGCGATCACCTGGACATTACGCCCGCCGACGCCATGCTCGTCTACCTCAATGTGTACAACCAGGACCGCCTGCTGGATACGCCGACGGATATCGTCGTAAACCGCCTGTGCAAGATTTGGCGCGAGCTGATCATTGCCGGCAAAAATGACGAGGACAAGGTCGATCTTGTCGAAGCGCCGAGCGTCGACGAGGATGAGACGCCCGCCAAGTCCACCTCTGGCGTGCTCAACTTCTTTATGGGCAAGACCGTCTACTCGACGGCCAACCCCCTGCGCATCGCCTTTATCCATGAGTTCCCCTGTGCGACGTCGAGCTGGGACAGCCTGCACGACCAAGGGCGTCAGTATCTCGATGAGCACTTTGGCGGTATCGTGCGCACCGAGGCGTTCGAGGACTGCCACGATCCGGACGTGTTCTACGCCGCCGGCTGTCAAACATGGAGCAAACGTCATCTTCTCGACCTCGCACCGCCTGATGGAATACACGCTCAGGGCTGCCGTTGAGTATCCCCGGGTTCGGTTCCTCAACTGCTCTATCGGCCTTCCCCATCAAAGCGTCCGTTCGTACTTTGGCAAGATGTACGAGGCCAAGTTTCTGCTGGGCGCCCTTGCGGCCAGCATGGCGGACAACCACTG
>CABUHP010000065.1 GCA_902491415.1 uncultured Collinsella sp. | reverse complement strand
ATCGAGAACCAGGAGCCCGATCCGGCGCTGGGCAACGGTGGCCTGGGCCGTCTGGCCGCATGCTTCCTGGATTCCATGGCAGCCGAGGGCATTGCCGGCTACGGCAACGGCATGCGCTACCGCTACGGCCTGTTTAAGCAGGAGATCGTCAACGGCAGCCAGGTCGAGGCCACCGACGAGTGGCTCACCCACGGCTATCCCTGGGAGGTCCGTCGTCAGGACAAGGCCGTGACCATTAAGTTCGGTGGCCACGTCGAGGGCTTTGAGGAGAACAGCCGCACGTTCTACCGCACGGTGGACACGCAGGACATCCTGGCCGTCCCCTATGACATCCCCGTCGTGGGCTATGCCGGCGAGACCGTAAACAAGCTGCGCGTTTGGGCCGCCGAGCCGGTCGAGGAGCACTTTGACCTTGAGGCCTTCAACCGCGGCGACTACGCCCTGGCCGATGCCGAGCGCGCCGAGGCCGAGGCCATCAGCGCCATCCTCTACCCCAATGACGCCGGCGAGCACGGCCGTCTGCTGCGCCTGAAGCAGGAGTACCTGTTTGTCTCGGCCGGCATCTACAGCCTGCTCGACACCTTTGAGAAGGAGCACGGCGAGAACTGGGAGCTGCTGCCGCAGTTTGTGGCCATCCATACCAACGATACCCACCCCGCCATGTGCGGCCCCGAGCTCATGCGTATCCTCATCGACGAGAAGAAGCTCGAGTGGGACGACGCCTGGAACATCGTGACGCAGGTCGTGAGCTACACCAACCACACCATCCTGCCCGAGGCCCTGGAGAAGTGGCCCATTGGCACGTTCTCCAAGCTGCTCCCCCGCGTGTACCAGATCATCGACGAGATCAGCCGTCGTTGGCACGAGTCGTTCGACACCACTCAGGAGGGCTGGCAGGAGCGTCTGCGCCAGACCGCCATTCTGTGGGACGGCGAGATTCGCATGGCCAACTTGTCCGTGATCTGCAGCCACAGCGTCAACGGCGTGGCAAAGATCCACTCCGACATCATCAAGAACATCGTGCTCAAGGACTTCTATGCCCTGACGCCCGAGAAGTTCAACAACAAGACCAACGGCATCTCGCACCGTCGCTTCTTTGCCGAGGCCAACCCCACCTACGCCAAGCTCGTGACCGAGGCCATTGGCGATGGCTGGCTCAAGGACGCCTTTGAGCTGGAGAAGCTTAAGGAGTTTAAGGACGACACCGAGTTCCTCAAGGCCGTGGGTGCCTCCAAGCGCGCCAACAAGGAGCGCCTGGCCGCCTACGTTAAGACCGAGACCGGTCTGGTCATTGACCCCAACACCGTCTTCGATGTTCAGGTTAAGCGCTTCCATGCCTACAAGCGCCAGCTCATGAACATCATGAAGGTGATGGACATCTACAACCGTCGCATCGCCGATCCCAACTTCCACGTGACGCCGACGACTTTCATCTTTAGCGGCAAGGCTGCCTCGAGCTACACCTTTGCCAAGGAGACCATCCGCCTCATTAATTCCGTGGCTGACGTCATCAACAACGATGCCCGCGTCAACGAGGTCATGAAGGTCTGCTTTATCCCCAACTTCCGCGTGAGCAACGCCCAGCTCATCTACCCTGCCGCCGAGATCTCGGAGCAGATCTCCACGGCCGGCAAGGAGGCCTCGGGCACGTCCAACATGAAGCTCATGATGAACGGTGCCATTACGCTGGGCACTCTCGACGGCGCCAACATCGAGATCGCCGACCTGGCCGGTCGCGAGAACGAGGCCATCTTTGGTCTGACCGCCCCCGAGGTCGAGCAGCTCTGGGCATCCAACAGCTACTTTGCATGGGATACCCTCAACGGCGACCGCGAGCGTCTGGGCCGCGTGATGGACGAGCTCAAGGACAACACCTTTGCGGGCCTTTCGGGCAACTTCGAGAGCATTTACAACGAGCTCATGAACAACAACGACCCCGACCTGGTCATGGCGGACTTCCGCAGCTACGTGGATGCATGGGAAAAGCTCACAGGCAGCTACGGCGACCAGGAGACCTGGAACCGCAAGGCCCTGCTCAACACCGCCTCGAGCGGCTGGTTCTCGAGCGACCGCACCATTCGCGAGTACCGCGACGAGATCTGGCACGCGTAAAGGCGCGCGAGTTCCCTTATGCCAGCACGGCATTACTCGACGGGCGCGACCAGGCGCCGTGCCCGTCGCTAATGGGTTAGAAACATCGATGACAGAAGGAGAAATCGATGAGTAAGAAAGAATGCATCGCGATGCTCCTCGCAGGAGGACAGGGCAGCCGATTGGGGGCGCTCACCCAAAAGATCGCTAAGCCGGCGGTTAGCTTTGGTGGCAAGTTCCGCATTATCGACTTTTCGCTCTCCAACTGCTCCAACTCGGGCATCGACACGGTGGGCGTTCTGACGCAGTACCGCCCCTACCTGCTGCATGCGTATGTGGGCTCCGGCGAGGCTTGGGATCTGGACAGCCGTGACGGCGGCGTGTCGATCCTGCCGCCGTACGAGACGCAGACCGGCGGCGCCTGGTATGCGGGCACGGCCGACGCCATTACGCAGAACCTGGACTACATCAAGGCCAACGACCCCAAGTACGTCCTGATTCTGTCTGGCGACCATCTGTATCGTATGGATTACCGCAAGATGCTCAAGACGCACATTGAGAACAACGCCGACCTCACGGTGAGCGTTATGCCCGTGCCGTGGGAGGAGGCCAGCCGCTTTGGCATCCTGACCACCGACCCCGAGGACGGCCGCATCACCAAGTTCACCGAGAAGCCCGATAAACCCGATTCGAACCTCGCTTCCATGGGCATCTACATCTTCTCGGCCGACGTACTGATCGAGGCGCTCGAGGAGGACGCTCTGGACCAGCGTTCGAGCCACGACTTTGGCAAGGACATCATCCCCAAGCTGCTCGGCGAGAACAAGCGCCTGTACAGCTACGAGTTCCACGGCTTTTGGAAGGATGTCGGCACCATCGCCAGCTTCCACGAGACCTCGATGGACCTGCTGGGCAACAACCCCGAGTTCGATCTGTTTGACAAGCACTTCCCCATCATGTCCAACATCACCACACGCCCGCCGCACTACATTGGTCCGGATGGTCGCCTGGACGACTGCTTGGTCTCCAACGGATGCAAGATCTACGGTACCGCTCGCCACTCGATCCTTTCGACCGATGTCATCATCGAGGAGCGCGCCGTGGTCGAGGACTCCGTGCTGCTGCCGGGTGCGCACGTTAAGAGCGGCGCGCACATCTGCCGCGCTATTTTGGGCGAGAACTCCACGGTCGAAGAGGGCGTGAAGCTCGGCTCTGTCGATACCACCAAGGATACGGCCGTCGTTGGAAATGACGTCGTTATCGGGAAGGGGGAATGATCCGATGATCAATCGCAAGGCCATCGGTTATATCACCGCTAACTACTCTTCGACCTACGGCAGCGTGCTGCTCAAGGACCGCCCCATCGCGTCCGTTCCGTTTTTGGGCCGCTACCGCCTGATCGACTTCCCGCTGTCCAACATGATGAATGCCGGCATTAAGACCGTCGGCGTCGTCATGCCGGGTAACTACCGCTCGCTGATCGACCACGTGGGCTCGGGCAAGGACTGGGGCCTGGACCGCAAGAAGGGCGGCCTGTTCATGGTCCCCGGCAACGCGTATGGCACCACCAAAGGCGGCATGCGCTTCTTGTTGCGCGACATCATCTCCAACAAGACGCTGTTCCAGCGCTCGGACAAGCCCTATGTCGTAATGATGGGCACCAACATCATCTTTAACATGGACCTCAACACCATCATCGAGGCGCACGAGAACTCCGGTGCCCAGATGACCGTGGTGTACTGCAAGGCCACGCATAACGTCGATGACGAGACCAAACTCGAAATTAACGAGAACGGCCGCCTGACGGGCGTGAGCGCCGGCGTCGTGTACGGCGACAACGCCTCTATGGACTGCTGCATCGTCAACCGCGAGACGCTGCTCGAGATCATCGACCACTACCAGGCCGCCGACTATCTGGACCTGCTCGAGGCACTCCAGGGCGACTTTGGCAACATCGACGTGTGCAGCTACGAGTACAAGGGCGAGGTCGTGGGCGTGTTTAGCGAGAAGTCGCTGTATCGCCGCAGCATGGACCTGCTCGACCAGACCGTGGCCGACCAGCTCTTCGACCCCGAGCGCCCGATCCTGACCAAGGCCCACGACGTGCCGCCTTCGCGCTACGCGACCGGCAGCCACGCCTGCAACTCGATCATTTCGGCCGGCTGCATCATCAAGGGCACCGTGCGCAACTCGATCCTGTCGCGTGGCGTTGTGGTTGAGGAAGGCGCCTCGGTGACTAACTCGATCATCAACCAGAGCTGCATCATCAAGAGCGGCGCACGCGTCGAGAACGCCATTCTGGACAAGAACAACGTGGTTCCCACCAACACCGAGCTTCGCGGCACGCCCGAGAACATCCTGGTGCTGGGCAAGGCTCCGTTAACTTCCGACACCACCATCGTACGTTAACGTTGGCACCGCAACATCGCTCGTAACAGGTAGAATAGCCGCCCGGTTAGCGCCAGGCGGCTATTCTCGAATTGCAACATGGGAGACAATATGGCAGATTCCAGCAAAAAGATGCAGATCGTGTTTGCCTCGGCCGAGTGCGCACCGTTTGTTAAGACCGGTGGCCTGGGCGACGTGGCGGGCTCGCTGCCTGCGGCGCTTGTGCGCGCCGGCGCCGAGGTCATCGTGATGGTGCCCAAGTACGCCACCATCAAGGACGAGTACAAGGCGCAGATGGAGCACTTTTCCGACTTTTACGTGAGCCTGGGCTGGCGCAACGAGTACTGCGGGCTGGAGAAGCTCGAGCACGACGGCGTCACCTATATGTTCGTGGACAACGAGCGCTACTTTGCGCGCGATTATCCGTACGGCTTCTTTGACGACGGCGAGCGCTTCGCGTTCTTCTCCAAGGCCATTACCGAGAGCCTGCAGCACCTGCCCGAGGGCTTTGAGTGCGACATCCTGCACTGCAACGACTGGCAGACGGCACTGGCGCCCTTGTTCTTGCGCGAGTTCTACCAGGGCCTGCCGCTGTACGACCGCGTCAAGACCGTGTTCTCGATCCACAATGTGGCGTTCCAGGGCCAGTTTAGCGACACCGTAATGGAAGACATCCTGGGTGTGGCGCATATTCCCGCGGCCGCCACGCAGTTGCGCTGCGACGCCTGCAGCATCAACTACATGCTGGGCGCGCTGCACTATGCCGATGCCATCACCACGGTGAGCCCCACCTACGCGGGCGAGATCCAGACGCCCGAGTTTGGCGAGGGCCTGGACGGCGTACTGCGCGAGCGCTCCTACGCACTGCAGGGCATCCTCAACGGCATTGACGTGGCGGCCTTTGACCCGGCAACCGACAAGCGCATTGCCGCCAACTACACCGTGGAGGACCGTTCCGGCAAGGCCGTGTGCAAGGCCAAGCTGCAGGAAGAGCTGGGGCTCGAGGTTCGCGACGACCGCCCGCTCATGGTGATGGTCACGCGCCTGACGCGCCAGAAGGGCATGGACCTGGTCATGTACGCGCTCGACCGAATCCTGTCCGGCGGCGTTCAGGTGGCCGTGCTGGGTACCGGCGACCGCGACTACGAGGACGGCCTGCGCTACTTCCAGGACAAGTACCCCGGCACCATGGCCGCGCGCATCGAGTTCGATCCTGCGCTGTCGCAGCGCATGTACGCCGCCGCCGACATGTTCCTGATGCCGTCGAAGTTTGAGCCCTGCGGCCTGTCGCAGATTATCGCCATGCGTTACGGCACGCTGCCCATCGTGCGCGAGACCGGTGGCCTGAAGGACACCGTGCAGCCGTACAACGAGTTTACCGGCGAGGGCACGGGCTTCTCGTTTAGCAACTTTAACGGTGACGAGATGGGCGACGCCGTGTTCCGCGCGGCGCGTCTGTTCTGGGATAACCGCGAGGCCTGGAACCAGCTGGTCACGCAGGCCATGAGCCAGGACTTTAGCTGGACACGCTCGGCCGATAAGTATCTGGACCTGTACTTCTTTATGCACCCGGAGATTGAGAGGCCGGCGGCGGTTGTCGACGAGCCTGAGGCTGTTGCTGAGCCCGAGCCCAAGGCCGAGGAGAAGCCGGTTGAGGCTGAGCACGTTAAAGCCGATCCCAAGGCGAAGGTCGAGTCTACTCCCGAGCCCGAGCCCGAGGTGAAGCCTGCTGCGAAGCCTGCGGCAAAGAAGACCGCGACTCGTAAGACGACGGCTAAGAAGGCCACGGCGAACAAGGCGGCGGCAACCAAGACTACCGCTGCCAAGACAACGACCACGCGCAAGCGCACCACCGCAGCTGCCAAGAAGGCTGCCGAGGCTGAGGCTGCTCCCGAGGTAAAGGCCGAGGCCGCCGTCAAGGCACCGGCCAAGAACGCTGCCAAGAAGACGACCACGACCAAGAGCACGACCAAGACCACTGCCGCCAAGAAGGCTACGGCAACCAAGTCGACGACCGCCAAAGCCACTGCAACGAAGGCTGCCCCCAAGGCGGCCGCAAAGCCGGCCGCCAAGGTCGAGGAGACGCCTGCCGAGTCCAAGGCGGAGGCAACCGTCGAGGCTAAGTCCGCCGCCAAGACCACCACGCGAAAGCGCACGACGACAGCCAAGAAGACCACGGCAAAGGCCGCAACTCCCAAGGCAGAGACTAAAACCGCTGCTGCCAAAGAGGAGCTCGACGCCGAGGTAAAGGCCAAGCCGGCGACGAAGGCAGCCGAGGTCAAGCCCGCTGCCGCCAAAGAGAAGCCCAAGGCCGAGGTAAAGGCCAAGCCCGAGCCTGCCAAGAAGGCCCCGGTCTCCCCCGCCGCTCCCACTGAGGAAAAGGCTCCGACCAAGAAGACCTCTGTCCGTAAGGCAACGGCCTCCCGCAAGCGCCACTAATCCGGACGATTAAAACTTAATCCTCAAAGCAAAAGAGGGCGTCCTAACCAGGCGCCCTCTTTTTTGTTGAACTTCTGTATTAAAAAGAGGGCCGGTTTACTACGATAAAATGGCTCCGGCCGACCACGGCGAGTAATCTACGAAATTGACAACGCTTCTACCTGCGGGTTTAATATTACTAAAATGTCCGTGGTTGAGATTATTCAATTCATCGTAGTAAACCGGAGTACTTTTGGTTGGCTACAAATAGAATCAGTCTAGGCTTTTTGGAATATCGTGATAATTTGAATGGTAAAACGATTTTCTAGGACAACCGTTCGCCGATGGTAAACGGATGTTGTTTATACAGCCTGTGTACAACAGATATACTTACATCCTGTGCGTAAAGCCCATGGCCAGCAGGCCATGATTCTATTGAACTGGACCGTACTATGAGATTGATACACAACAGCCGTCTGCCGCAGTTTCGCACTCCGTTTGGCGCTGTGACCACAGGAACTACCCTTTCGCTCTCCGTGATTCTGGAGGATGCCGATCCCGCGCAGGCAACGCTTACGCTGCGCACCTGGGTCGATGAGATCGGTGAGTCTCGGTATCCCATGACGCACGAGGGCGACGGCATATTTACCGCCGAGCTGGAGTGTACCGAGCCCTGTCTTATCTGGTACAGCTTTATCTGCAATATCGAAGGCCAGCCCGAGGTTCGCCTGGGCGCGCCACAGGGCCGCACCGGCGGAGAAGGCGTAACCTACGACTACGCCGAGGTACCGTCATTCCAGGTCACCGTCTACAAGCACCGCGAGAACCGTCCAGCTTGGTACGAGCAGGGCATGGTCTACCAGATCTTCCCCGACCGCTATGCCCGCGACGAAAACTGGCGCGAGCGCACGCTGGCTCAGGTCGAAAAGCCGCGCAACGGAATCCAGCGCCGCATGGTCGAGGACTGGAACGAGCCGCCCGTGTATGAGCGCGCCGAGGACGGCTCCATCAAAACCTGGGACTTCTACGGCGGCTCGCTCAAGGGTATCCAGGAAGACCTGCCCCGCATCGCCGAGCTGGGCTTTACGGCCATCTACCTCAACCCCATCTTTGAAGCCGCGAGCAACCACCGCTACGACACGGCCGACTACACCAAGATCGACCCGATCCTGGGCACCGAGCAGGACTTTACCGAGCTGTGCCAGGCAGCCGAG
>CABUHP010000064.1 GCA_902491415.1 uncultured Collinsella sp. | reverse complement strand
GGTCTATCGGGTATACGAGGGAACGCGCGAGCCGCATCGGCTTGCCGTCGAGCGTACGGCCGAGGTGCTCGGCTGTGGCGGTCTGGCCCTGATCCCGACCGAGACCGTCTATGGTGTCGCTGTGGCAGTTAACGCCTTTTCGGACGCCGTGCCTCAAGATACAAGCGAATTCCCATCGTGGCCGCGAGATCCGCAGGCCACCGTCAACGGCGCCGCGGTCCCCGCACTCGGTACCGGCTATCGTCGCATCTTTACCCTCAAGCAGCGCGAGCTCACCCAAACGGTTGCCTGGCTGGTCGATGGCGTCGAAGCACTCGACCGCTATGGCGTGGATATCCCGGAAGAAGCCCGCGTACTCGCGCGACGATGCTGGCCGGGAGCCCTGACTATCGTGATTAAGGCAGCCCCCTGCGTGCCGACCTTTATGCGCGCCGCCGACGACACGGTGGCTCTTCGCGCGTCGGCCTCGCCTGTGGTGCAGGCGCTCATCCGCGCCTGCGGCAGTCCCCTTGCCTGCACGAGCGCCAATACACATGGGGCGCCCTCGCCGGCAAGCTTTGCCGCCGTCGAGGGTCGCATCCTGGAGGGGGTCGATGTTGCCGTCGACGCCGGTGAGACCCCGTGTCGCGACGCCTCGACCATCGTGTCGTTTCAGCACGGCGGGCTCCAGATCCTGCGCCAAGGCGCACTTCCCGCATCAGAGATCGAACGGGTCCTGTCCGACCCGATGCAATAGAAAGGTGTAAGCGATGTCGTTGAATCTGGGCAGCCTGGGCATGGAAGATGCCTCGTTTAACTTTGGCGGTTCCTACATCATGGCGCTCGACTGCGGCACCACCTCGGTACTTGCGACCATCGTCGACGAGTACGGATGCATCGTCGCGCAGGCACGTCGCAGCGTCAAAACCAGTTTTCCGCGTCCCGGTTGGGTAGAGCAAGACCCCATGGCGGTGCTTGCCAGCCAGATCGCCGTCATGATGGAAGTCCAGTTTAAGAGCGGTATCCACTCCGACCGCATTGCCGCCATCGGCATCTCCAACCAGCGCGAGACCACGGTGGTCTGGGACCGCGTGAGCGGTCAGCCGATCTATAACGCCATCGTATGGCAGTGCCGCCGTACCGCGCCGGCAATCGACGCGTTGGTTGAACAGGGTTACGAGGAGCTGGTGCGCTCCCGCACGGGACTCACACTCGACCCGTATTTCTCGGCCTCCAAGGTGCAGTGGATTCTCGACAACGTCGACGGCGCACGCGAGAGCGCGGCGGCGGGCGACCTCATGTTCGGTACCATCGACACCTGGCTCATCTACAACCTCACCGGCGGCCAGGTCTTTGCCACCGACTACACCAATGCCAGCCGCACGGCACTCTTTAATATCCATACGCTCGATTGGGACGACGACCTGCTGGCGCTCTTTGATGTCCCACGTTCCATGATGCCCGAGGTTCGCTGGAGCTCGGGCGACTACGGCCGCGTCGCGAGCGACATCATGACCAACATGCCACCCATCATGGGCGTGGCGGGTGACCAGCAGGCGTCGCTGTTCGGCCACTGCTGTTTCCGTCCCGGCCAGACCAAAAACACCTATGGCACGGGCTGCTTTATGCTCATGAACACCGGCGACGAGATTGTCGAATCCAAGAATGGTCTGGTCTCCACCATCGGTATCGCCGCGGACGGCAAGATCAGCTATGCACTCGAGGGCTCCATCTTTGCTGCCGGCTCCACCATGAACTGGCTTCGCAACAACATGGGCATCATCTCGAGCGTGAGCGAGTCGGCACAACTCGCCGCTTCGATTAGCGACAACGAGGGCTGCTACTTCGTTCCCGCCTTTGCGGGTTTGGGCGCTCCCTGGTGGGACCCGCATGCCCGCGGTATCGTGTGCGGCCTGACCGGCGCCTCGAGCCGTGCGACTATCGTACGTGCCGCCTGCGAATCCATGGCATATCAGAGCTACGACGTGCTGCGCGCCATGGAGCAGGACGTGGGGCTTTCGATCGAGCGCCTGTCTGTCGATGGCGGTGCCTCGCGCAACGAGTTCATCATGCAATTCCAGGCCGACCTGCTGGATATCCCCGTGCTGCAATGCGAGACGGTGGAGACCACGGCAATCGGTGCCGCGTACTTGGCGGGTCTTGCCGTCGGCTATTGGGAAGACCTGGAAGAGCTGGAGCAAAATGCCCAGATCGTTAGGACCTTCCTTCCCCACATGTCCGCCGAGCGCCGCGAGCAAAACCTTGCGGGCTGGCGTGATGCAGTCAGGCGCTCGCTCAGTACCGCACAGTAGGGCCGCGATGGGCTGCTCGATACAACAAACCGCTAAACTAATGCACGGCGCGCGGCAACAACATCGCCATGCGCCTTGTCAGCAAGGCCATCTTCCGGCCGCAACGAAAGGGGCAATCAACCCATGACCGTCACCTACGATGCGTCCCGTGTGACGCTTGTCGATCATCCGCTCGTCCAGCACAAGCTGTCGATCCTGCGCGACAAAAACACCGGCACCAACCAGTTCCGCCAGCTCGTGCGCGAACTCGCGCTTTTTGACGGCTACGAGGCCATGCGCGACCTGCCTATGGAAGACGTCGAGGTCGAGACCCCCATCACTACCGCCACGTTCAAACAGCTCGCCGGCAAGAAACTCGCCATCGTGCCCATCCTGCGTGCGGGCCTTGGCATGGTCGACGGCATTCTCGACCTGGTGCCCTCCGCTCGCGTAGGCCACATCGGTATGGAACGCGACGAGGTCACCCACGAGCCGCACGAGTATTACTGCAAGATGCCCAAGGATATCGACCAGCGCATCTGCCTGGTCGTCGACCCCATGCTCGCCACGGGCGGTTCGGCCGAGATGGCCATCAGCTACCTGCGCGAGCGCGGTGTCAAGGACATCCGCATGCTGTGCATCGTCGCTGCCCCCGAGGGCCTCAAGTCGCTGACCGAGAAGGACCCAGATGTGCATATCTATACCTGCGCTATCGATGACCATCTCAACGAGGCTGCCTACATCGTTCCCGGCCTGGGCGACGCCGGCGATCGCATCTACGGCACGCTCTAGTCGCTGGGCTAAGACGGCCGCGGCTGCAAATAGGAAGAAATGGTGCGCGCGGGCAAGTAGAAGACGCCTGTGCGCACCTTTAGTTAATGGACGTTTTGCCCTGCAGGGTTCGAGAAAAACGTATTACCGTACCTGCGGCATAAAGAAGGTCTTAAGAAAACGAACAGGTGCGTATTAACCGATGCTTTTTCGGTTGTACTTTAGCGATTGGCTCGTACAATAGTCACCAATGTTTGGCGGGAACTGTTCTGTGAGGCGTTAAAAAAGGAAAGTGAGGACGCCAATGTTTCAGATAGCCGATCTGCTCGCTATCGTTGCAGGCGCCATCGCGGGCGCGGTCGCCTTTCTTCCCTTTGTCTTTACGCTCAAGCCGGTTCTTGACGATAAGCAGAATGCGGACATGCTCAAGGGTATGGTGAGTCTGGCGGTCTCGGCGATCGCCCTGCTCGTCTTTACCTTGGTTGTGTTTGTGTTGTTCGGAGAGGCATTTCGCATGTTCCTCCTGGGCGAGGCGATCGGCTTCGTGGCCTTTATGGCCGCCTGCACGGTTCGTGTCGCCAAGGCGCTGCGAGATCCTCATGAGGTCGAAAGGTAAGTCGTGGAAATTTTTGAAAAGCTGCCTGATGAGATTAATCATCTGGTCAGCGAGTTCAGCTCCACCCCTGTCGTGGGCGATCTAAGCTGCGGCATCACGCAGTACTCGTTTTGGCTGATCGTCTCCACGATCGTGCTCCTGATCGTCCTGGCCGTGTTCAAGAAGAAGCAGACCCTGGTTCCCAAGGGCTTCTTCGTCAACGGTTTCGAGTACATCATCGAGTACGTCGAGAACGATATCGGCAAGGGCGTCGTGGGTGAGAACTGGAAGAAGCACTTCCCGTTCCTGTGCTCGCTTTTCCTGTTCATCCTGATCAATAACATGATCGGCCTGATCCCGGGAATGAAGCCCGGCACCGGCGCAATCGGCTCCACTGCCGCGCTCGCCATCTTCGCCTTCGTGTACTTCATCTACTACGGATGCAAGGCTCACGGCGTGATCGGCTACATCAAGAGCCTCGCCCCGCAGGGCGTGAGCTTCCCGATGAACGTGCTCGTGTGGGTCGTCGAGCTTTTCTCGACCTTCCTGCGCCTCATCACGCTCGCCGTCCGTCTGTTCTGCAACATGTTCGCAGGACACGTGGTCATGGGCTCGTTCGCCATCATGGCGAGCATGTTCATGCAGCCGTTGCTTCAGCAGGTTTCCGCGGCGCATGCCGTCGGCGCCCTGCCTTCGCTGGCCTGGCTTGCCATCCTCATCCTGATCTATGCGATCGAGCTTGTGGTCGGCGCCATCCAGGCTTACGTCTTCACGGTCCTTACCGCCGTGTATGTCTCCGAGGCAGAGGAGGTCGCGGAGGAGGAGTAGTCTTCCGTTCGCGCCTTAAAGGTAAGGCAATTCGTTAAACCGCCGGTGCCCGTACCCATGGAGCCCGGCAGTTATAAAAAGGTTATCCTGCGTGAAATAAGACACGCACGACAAAGGAGGAATCGTGGGAGTTATCGGTTACGGTCTCGGTGTTATCGGCGCTGGTCTTGCTATCGGCCTGTCTGCTCTGGGTGCTACGGGTGCTATGGCCCGTCAGCCTGAGGTCCAGGGCCGCGTGTTCACCGTCTTCATCATGGGCTCCGCCTTCGGCGAGGCTCTGGCTCTGATCGGCTTCGTTGTCGCGCTGATCGTTAAATAGCACGGAGCGTCAAGTATGAATCTTTCATCCCAGAAGAGCGCGATCGCACTCTCCGCGTCCGCGGCCGCGCTGCTCATGCCGGTTTCCGCGTTCGCCGAGGACGGCGCTGCCGGTGCGGACATCCTCATCCCTAAGATGGCGGAGTTCATCCCGGCGCTTATCGCCTTCCTGATTATCTGGATCGTGCTGGCCAAGGTCGCCCTGCCGGGCATCATGAAAACCATGGAGGAGCGCGGCAAGAAGATCGAGGAGAGCCTCGACGAGGCCGAGAAGACCAAGCAGGAGGCCATCGCCAAGCGCGCTGAGTCCGACTCGATCGTCACCGACGCCCGTCGTCAGGCTGCCGACATCGTTCTCGAGGCCCGTAAGGACGCCGAGTCCGAGCGCGCCCGTATCATCGAGGCTGCTCACAAGGAGGCCGAGGAGATCATCGCCAAGGCCCATACGACCGTCGAGGACGAGCGCAAGTCCATCTACGCCGGTGCCGCGAGCTCCATCGCCGACCTGTCCGTTGCCGTCGCCACCAAGATCGTGGGCGAGGCACTCGAGGACGAGACCGAGCAGAAGAAGCTCATCGAGCGTTACATCCAGGAAGCAGGTAGCCTGAATGCCGACTAGCCGCTATCAGGACAAGGTGCTCGAGACCTACGCGCGCTCCCTTCTGGAAGCCGCTAAGGCCGAGAACCATGTGTTCGAGGACCTCGAGATGATCGAGCGCCTGGCTTCTGCCAGCCCCGAGATCATCGCCGTGCTCGACACCATGTCCAAGCGCGACCAGCTCGACCTTCTTCCCAAGGTGGCAGCTGCCTTTAAGTATGTTGCCGAGGAAGACGAGGATGTAGTGGGCGTGACCGTCACCACGGCGATCCCGCTCGACGACGAGCTGCGTCAAACCATCACTAAGAAATGCGAGCAGGACTTCGGCCGCAAGGTATTCCTTATCGAGCAGGTCGACCCGTCTATCGTGGGCGGCCTGGTGCTCGAGGCCCGCGGCGAGCGTCGTGACATTTCCGTCAAGACGCAGCTGCGCATCGCGCAGGAGACCCTCGCAAACTCTGCTAATTCGTACGGAGGTGAAGCCTAATGTCCGAAACCCTCAATGCCCAGGATATCGCCAAGAAACTGCAGGAGCAGCTCACGAGCCTCTCCGCGACGGTCGATACGCATGAGGTTTCAACGGTCGACGAGGTAGGCGACGGCATCGCGCGCGTCTCCGGCCTCAAGAGCGCCATGGCAGGCGAGCTTCTGGAGTTCAAGAGCTCCGATACCGGTGAGACCGTCTTCGGCCTTGCCCAGAACCTTGACCGTGACGAGGTCGGCGCCGTTCTGTTCGGTGCCGTCGACTCCATCAAGGAAGGTGACGAGTGCCGCACCACTGGCCGCATTATGGATATCCCCGTGAGCCGTGCCATGCTCGGCCGCGTCGTCAATCCGCTCGGCCAGCCCATCGACGGCCTGGGCGACATCGTCGCTACGCACCGTCGCCCCATCGAGTTCAAGGCTCCCGGCGTCATCGATCGTACCCCGGTGTGCGAGCCGGTTCAGACCGGTCTGCTCGCTATCGACTCCATGGTGCCTATTGGCCGCGGTCAGCGTGAGCTGATCATCGGTGACCGTCAGACCGGTAAGACCGCCATCGCCATCGACGCTATCCTCAACCAGCGCGGCAAGGGCATGGTCTGCATCTATGTCGCCATCGGCCAGAAGGCCTCCACGGTTGCCAACATCCGCGAGACCCTCGCTCAGCACGGTGCGCTCGACTACACCATCATCGTTTCGGCCACCGCTGCCGATTCCGCCCCTATGCAGTACATCGCGCCTATGGCCGGTGCCGCTATTGGCGAGTTCTTCATGTACAACGGCGAGGACGGCAAGCCCGCCAGCGAGACCAACCCCGGCGGCCACGTGCTCGTCATCTACGACGACCTGTCCAAGCAGGCTGTGGCCTACCGTCAGATGTCGCTGACGCTGCATCGTCCGCCCGGACGCGAGGCCTATCCTGGCGACATCTTCTACCTGCACTCTCGTCTGCTCGAGCGTGCCGTCAAGATGTCCAAGAAGAACGGTTACGGCTCCATGACGGCACTGCCGATCATCGAGACCCAGGACGGCGACGTCTCGGCCTACATTCCGACCAACGTCATTTCCATTACCGATGGTCAGATCTACCTGCAGTCCGAGCTCTTCTTCCAGGGTCAGCGCCCGGCAGTCGACGTGGGTATCTCCGTGTCCCGCGTCGGTGGCGATGCGCAGACCAAGGCCATGAAGCAGGTCGCCGGCAACCTCCGTCTGGACCTCGCTTCCTATCAGGAGCTCGCTGGCTTTACGCAGTTCGGCTCCGACCTCGACGAGGCTACTCAGAAGCAGCTGACCCATGGTGCTCGCATGACCGAGCTGCTGAAGCAGCCGCGTTACAAGCCGTTTGAGGTTGGCGAGCAGATCGTTACGCTGTTCGCTGGCAACGAGGGCTTCCTGGATGACCTGGAGATCGCCGACGTGCTGCCCTTCCGTGCCGAGCTCATCGAGTACATGGACAATGGCTTTGGTTCGCTGCTCGACAAGGTTCGCGCCAAGAAGATCGATGATGACACCAAGGCTGAGCTCTTGCGCGTCATCGGCGACTTCAAGCAGCAGTTCATGGCCAAGCACCATTCGGATGTTTCTGGATCAGAGGAGAACTAAGCCCCATGGCCAACCTTCGCGACATTAAGAAGCGAATCTCCTCGGTTACCACGACCAAGCAGATCACGCGCACGATGGAGATGGTCTCTACGGCCAAGATCCGTCGTGCCCTCGATCGCTCCAAGCAGGCCGAGCCCTATAAGGAGGCGCTGACCGACGTCATGTTGACGGTCGCCGGCGACGCCTCCTGTTCGGGCACCGATCCCATGCTGCAGAAGCATGAGAGCGTCAAGCATGGCCTGATTGTCGTTATTGCCTCGGACCGCGGCCTTGCCGGCGGTTTCAATACGACGGTGGAGCGCACGGCCGAAAAGCTCGCCGCTTCTTGGGCGAACGACGGCATCGAGTGCGAGATCATCGCGTGCGGGCGTAAGCCGGCCACGTATTTCCGTGACCGCGCAAACGTTGTCATGCACTTTGAGGGCAACTCCTCTGAGCCCGATTTCAATCAGGCCCGCATGATCTCCTCTCATATCTGCGATGCGTATCGTGCCGGTGAGCTTGACCGTGTCGAGCTTGTCTACCACCACGCCAAGAACCGCGTGGATCAGGAGCTTCGCGTCGAGCATCTGTTGCCGCTCGACCCCGAGATGATCGCTATGGCCCACGGTCCGCGTAAGAACGAGACCGACGCCCCTAAGCGCATCTCGTCCACGTTCGAGTTCGTGCCCTCTCCCGAGCATGTTCTCGGCAAGCTTGTGCCGTCGTATATCCTGACGGTCATCTACCAGGCCCTGATCGATTCGGCGGCTGCCGAGCAG
>CABUHP010000063.1 GCA_902491415.1 uncultured Collinsella sp. | reverse complement strand
CGGGGTGGTTGCCCTCGGCAATGAGCTCGCACTCCTCGCAAGTACCGTCGGGCATGCAGCCGCTTGCACCCTCGGCGCGCGCTGCCTCGGCGTTGCGACACAGCAGCGCCTTGGCCAGAATGCGCGCCATGGTGGTCTTGCCCGTGCCGCGCGGTCCGCAGAACAGGTAGGCGTGGGACAGGCGCCCCTCGGTGATGGCGTGCTCGAGCGTCGAGACGATATGCTGCTGGCCCACCACGGAGTCGAAGGTGAGCGGGCGATACTTTCGGTACAACGATTCCATGGGTGCTCCCCCGGGTATACTGAGTCTTGTTGCCGCGGCGGCCATGCGGTCGCACGGCATACTGCATCCATAATAACCCGTACGGCGAGCCCGCCGCGATAGGAGTCCAAAGAGCATGGCAGACGCAGAGAGCAACCTCGTTCCCTCCGAAGCAGCCGACCAGGTCGAGGTCGCGCTCGAGGCGCAGGCCGCAGCCGACGACGGCATCCTGTACCTCAACGAGTACCAGTACGAAAACGACCTGGTCACCGACTTCGCCCGTCTGGTCGCCTCGCCCAGGCGTCGCGGCTCGCTGTATGTCGCCGCGGCAATTGCCGCGCTCATCGGCATCGGCATGCTGCTGGCCGGCGGCAACTGGACCAAGTTTGGCGTCGTGCTGATCGTGTTCGGCGCCTTTTTGGCCTGGTGGAGCAAGAACCTGCACCACACGCTCGCCCGCGACTTTATCGACGCCGTCGAGGCCGACGAGTCCATGGGTGGCCGCTATCGCCGCGTCGCCGCCAACGAGGACGGCCTGATGGTTTGGGGCAAGAGCGGCAAGTCGCAGTTCTTCCCGTTTGACAAGCTCGACCACGTACTCGACGGCGAGCGCATCTTTGTGGCCATGTTCGCCGACCAGGGCGTGACGATCCCTAAGGACACCTTTGTCCGCGGCGATGCCGAGCAGTTCGGTCCCTTCCTCAAGGCGCGCATCAACAAAAAACTCCGCATCGAGACCAAGCGCAAGAAGATGAAGGCAGAAAAGGCCGCTGCCGAAGCCAAACAGGGCGACAAGCCCCAGGAGACCAAGCGCAAGCAGAAAAAGAACAAGAAGAAGCGCTAAGGCCAAGCCAGACAGGCAGCCTCGCATCCCGTTATCCTCGCCATCTGCCCGAGCGTGCTACACTAGCAGCATCTATGCCACCGCGAACGGCTCGGCTCAGCGCCCGCCACTCGCAAACGAACTTTAAACGCACGAGGGTTGGCCATGCCGCTTTTCTCGCAACATACCGCCCGGTTCTCGCCGGACGTTCCTTTGGAGGGCACCAGCTCTCGCGAGCTGCTCAAGCGGTACCAGCCGCTCGAGACACTTGCGACCGGCGGTTTTGGCTCCATCGAGATCTGCCGCGACACGCACCTGCGCCGCCGCGTCGCCATTAAGCGCATCCCCCTTATCAACGGTGCCGACATGCCCGCCAGCGACATCATGGATGTCCTGCGCGAGGCGCACACTGCCGCCATGCTTCAACATCCCAATATCGTGCAGGTCATCGACTTTACGCACGACACAGCCTATGCCTACCTGGTTATGGAATATGTCGATGGCATGTCGCTGGCCGAATTTTTGCATCGCGTGGACGGCCACTCACTTACCTTTGACGAGGCCGCGGCCATTGCCGATGCCCTGGGCCAGGCGCTCACCTTCGCCCATAGTAATGGCGTACTCCACCTGGACATTAAGCCCGCCAACGTGCTCATCGACCACTCGGGCAATGTAAAGCTCACCGACTTTGGCATGGCGCGGCTGTCGTCCGCCGGTGGCTTTGGCGGCTCGCGCGGCGGCACCATCGGCTACATGCCGCCCGAGCAGCTCGATATCGAGACCGGCACGGTCGATGAGCGCGCCGATGTCTTTGCCCTCGCCTGTGTGATCTACGAGAGCCTGTGCGGCAGCGCCCCCTTTATGGCGGCTACGCCCGCCGACTCGCTCGACCGCATCATCGGCGGCGCCACCTATCCCAGCGAGCTGATACCACACTTCCCCCCGGGAGCCGAGGCCGCGCTCATGAGCGCGCTCTCCCCCATGCCGCAGGACCGCCCCAACAGCATCGAGGCATTTTGCGACCAGCTCCTTGCCGGTCTGGGCAGCGTGCGCGAAGGCCGTCGCAGCCTGGAGCAAATGGTTGGCGAGCTTTCGGATGACGAGCAGGAGCTCGACGATATCGAGCCGTCGCACTACGAGGACGACGCCATCGAGGTCGACCCCGCACTCGGCTGGGCGGGCACGCGCTGGAGCCATGCGCGCGACTACACCATGCGCACTATCTCGGCGCTAACGTGCGGCACCTTTAGCTTTTTGTTGATGCAAACGGCCGGGGTCGCGGCGCTTCCCGGCCTGGTCATTGCGGCTATCGCGATCGGAGCGGCGGCTGGCCTGGCCCCCCAGATCGGCTCGGCCATCTCGGCTGTGGGCTTTTTGGTGCTCATGGCCAACGCCACCATGCAGGCACAGGGCATCCTGTCGATGCTGCCCGTCGCGGTGATCTTTGCCGCCGCCATGTCCGGTTGGTGGATCGCCTGGGGTCGTACCGAGGCTGCCGCGAGCGCCGCGCTCACCTGTGCACTCGCGCTTGGCTGTCTGACCGGCAATACCTTCCTGGCAGCTGGGGTCGCCGCCGGCGTCGCGTCATTTTGGCTCGGCCCGGCAAGCGCCGCCGCGGCAACGGGCATGGGCGCGCTTTTTGCCCGTCTGGCCACGGTCGCGCTTTCAGCCGGAGGCGTGCTGGGGCTCGGTAACGTTGCCGCAGCGCTGGGAGACCCGCTCCTTTGGGCTGCCTTTGTGCTGGTCGCGGCAACTGCCGCGGCGTCATCTGCGCTGCTCAATGCCCATGCCAAGCGTGCCGATCAGGGCTCAAACCTTGCCGCAATCGCCGCCATCGCTGTCACCGGCATCGGCTGCGCAGCGGCGTCCTGTCTTGCACACCATATGGAAATTGCCAGCCTTGCAGCCGCGGTCGTCGCCAAGGCGGCGGTTGCGGGAACCCTATCCTCTATAATCGTTGGGATATGCCTATATTTGCTCGGATACCAAAGAACCTATACGGAGAGTGATCTTTCGTGAACTTCCTGAACATCTTCGAGGACCACGTGGCCGGCATCTTCGGTGCCACCCGTGCCCCGTTCTCCTTTAAGAAGCTTGCTAAGCAGGCCGCTCGCGACATGGAGGATCAGACTCTGGTGATTAACGGCGTCAACACGGCGCCGGCACTCTATACCATCCTTATCGCCGCCGACGACGATCCCATGCTCGCCCCGTTCTACCCCGAGCTTTCGCGCGAGGTCCGCGAGTTTGTGAAGGCGCAGGCCGAAAAGCGCTGCTATGTCTTTGTCGGCGAGCCCCTCGTGCGCTTTATGATCGATCCGCAGCTGCGCGCCGGCAAGTTCTCGGTCTTTGCCGAGAACGTCGATGCCCCCACGCTCGGCCGCCTGTACGAAGAAGAGCGCGCCTATCAAAACGGCCTGGGCCAGAACAACTCCGCGGCAAGCCGTGCCGCCAGCGCCCCGCGCGCCGGCCAGCAGCAGTTTGCTGCCCCGCAGCAGCAGCGCCCCGCCGCCATGCCCCAGCAGCAGCCGACGCCTCGCGCCGCCGCTCCCGACCCGCTTGCCGTGGCAGACCCCTTCGCGCCTAGCGTCCCCGACCCCGCCGCTCCCATCCCGGTGCCGCAGACCGTCTCGCGTGACGCGCTTGCCGGCATGGGCGGAGCCGCCGCGACCGGTGCCGCCGTGGGCCTAGGCGCCGCAGCCGGCATCGCCTCCAACATGGCGAGCACTCGCGCCCCGCAGCGCCCGCTCGCCCAGCTCGTCGACGTCGTGAGCGGCGAGAGCCATAGCATCACCTCCGCACAGGTGACCATCGGTCGCGAGCGCTCAGTTTCCGACATTGCCCTGCGCGACCCCAACGTGTCGCGCCGCCACGCCCAGCTCACCTTTACGGGCTCGGATTGGTCGATCGAGGATCTCAATTCCACCAACGGCACGCTCGTCAACAACCGCCGCATTACGCGCTGCCCGCTGCGCAACGGCGATCTGCTGACGTTTGGCCTGAGTACCTTTGAATTTAGGGGATAGTCGCTTATGAACATCGATATCGTCCTTTTTGCAGGCCGCATCGTCCTGGTCGCCCTGCTCTATATCTTTCTGTTCGCCGTCATGAAGACCGGCGTGGGACTTGTGCGTGGACAGCGCCGCGACTCGGCTATCTGGACGATCGATGTGGACAAGGGTCCGCGCGGTATCCGCGGCATCCACGTAGACATGCTCGGCCCCGTCATCGTCGGTCGCTCGCCATCTTCGGACATCTGCATCAACGAACCGTTCGTCTCGGCCTCGCATGCGCGCTTTTCGCTACAGGGCCCGGCGCTCATCATCGAGGACCTCAACTCGCTTAACGGCACGCTCGTCAACGGCCGCCAGCTCGTGGAGCCCGCAACGCTGCGCGAGGGCGACGAAGTCCAGATTGGCGACGTGGTCATGAAGGTGAACCGTCGATGATCGACGAGGAGAACAAGTCCGCAACTATGACCGAGGCACCGGCTGCCGCCACAGCTGCGCCGGCCCACGCCGCTCCGGCGGGCTCCGCACCCGTGGAGCCCGAGGACACCGTGTTCTCCCTGCCTCTTTCGCATGTAACGCATGATATTTCGGATCTCGCCGATAACGAGGACGAAGAGGATGCCGCAGCGGCGCCCATCGGCGCACATGCTGCGGAACAGCCCACAGCGCCCGAAGCAACCCCGGCGCCGGCTCACTTTGCAGAGCCCGTCGCCGCGGCAATCAACGAGAGCGCTGCGGTGTTTGCGGCACCCGAGCCCGCCGCGCCGGCGTTTCCCATAGCCCCGGCATCCGAGGTTGCGCCCGCGTCTACGCCGGCGCCCGAGCCTATAGACGTCAGCCCGCAAGACGACGAGTCGACCGCCCGCGTGTCCGAGGAGCCCGACTCCCCGGACACCGGCGATTCCGAATCAAACGCCGAGACCGACACCGTCTCTCCCGGTGACACAGCCGAGATCGACGTTGCCGCCGTTGAGGCCAAGCTCAAAGACCCCGGCTCGACCATGAGCTTTGAGCCCCTGACCGAGGAGCGCATCGAGACCGACTCGACCTATGATGCCGGCACCACCACGCAACTCATGTGGGGCGCCCGCTCCGACGTTGGCTGCGTGCGCCCGCACAATGAGGATTCCTACCTGGTGCAGTCGCCGCTCTTTTGCGTATGCGACGGCATGGGTGGTCACGCTGCCGGCGAGGTAGCCTCTTCCATCGCCGTCGAGACTATTGCCAAGACGGCCCCACAGTCCGCCGACGCAGCACGCCTGGCCGCAGCCGTCGAGGCAGCCAACGCCGCCGTAATCGAGGCGGCCCTGAACGGCCTGGGCAAGCCCGGCATGGGCTGCACAGCCACCTGCGCCTACATCGAAAACGACACGCTCGCCATCGCCCACGTGGGCGACTCTCGCGCCTATCTGCTCCGCGAGGGCACGCTCATCCGCGTGACCCGCGACCACTCCTACGTGGAGGAGCTCGTGGACGCCGGCGAGATCACGGCAGACGAGGCTCGCGTCCACCCCAACCGTTCGGTCATCACCCGCGCACTGGGCTCGGACCCCGCCATGTATGCCGACCACTTCACTCTGCATATCGAGGAAGGCGACCGCCTGATCCTGTGCTCTGACGGCCTCTCGAGCATGATTCCCGATAGCGATATCGAGAACATCGCCACGCAGTCCTCAACCGCGCAAATCTGCGTCGACAACCTAGTGGACGCGGCGCTTGCCGCCGGCGGCCACGACAACGTGACCGTAGTAGTCGTTGACCTGGTTGACGATGGCGTCATGCGCGAGGCGCAACGCGTGCGTCGCCGCAACGTTACTATCGCCGCCATCCTGGCCCTCGTCTTTGTGCTGGCAGCTGGCATCTGGGCCTACACGGGTGTCACCGGCTCGTACTACCTGGGTACCTACCAGGGCAATGTCGCCGTCTGGCGCGGCCTGCCCGGCAAGCCACTCGGACTCAAGCTCCACTGGCTCGAAAGCGAAACCAGCATCAAGCTGTCCGACCTGCCCGAAGACACGCAAAACCGCCTCAAGGCGGGCATTCCGCAAACAAGTGTCGACGATGCGCAGGACACGATATCCAAGTACCGCCACCAGATCGACGAGGAGCAGACCCGCCAGGTGATCGACGCGCAAACGATTCGCGACAACACCAATCAGGGATCGACCTCCGAATCAGATTCCGAGAAAACCGCCGAACAGTCCGCCGAGGCCGAAGCCTCCGATAAGAATTAGAAAGGGAGTGCCGCTTATGAGTCGCCGCAACACCGAGCTGCTCTTGCTCATCGCCTCGGCGTTCCCCGTCATCCTGCTGTATGCGATGTACGTCCTCACCGCGGGCGCTGCCATCTCCTTTGAGACGCTCGCCGTACCGATCGGCCTCTTTGCCGCCTTTGCCGCGGCCCACATTGCCGTGCGCATCTTGGCGCCCGGTGCCGACCCCGCCATCCTGCCCATCGTATTTATACTTTCGGGCATCGGCATCACGTTCGTGACGCGTCTCGCCCCCGCCCTCGCCATCTCACAGCTCATCATCCTGTTTGTCTCGGTGGCGCTCATGGTGGGAACGCTTGCACTAGTCAAAAACCTCGACGTGGTCATGCGCTACAAGTACACCTTTGGCATCATCGGCATCATTCTGCTGATGCTGCCTATCTTTATCGGCACCACGATCTCGGGCTCCAAGCTGTGGATTCGCATCGCGGGCTTTACCATCCAGCCCGGCGAGTTCGCCAAGGTCTTTATCGTCCTGTTCCTGGCCGGCTACCTGGCCGAGAACCGCGAGCTGCTCTCCATCTCCAACCGCAAGATTCTGGGCTTTAAGATCCCTCGCCTGCGACTGCTGCTGCCGCTGTTTGCCGTGTGGGGTGTGTGCCTGCTCGTCGTCGTCTTCGAACGCGATCTGGGTTCGGCCGTGCTGTTCTACACCATCTTCTTGCTGATGCTCTACGTGGCCACGGGGCGCTTTTCGTATGTCGTTATCGGCCTTGCGCTCTTAGCCGTCGGAGCCGTGGGCGCCTACAAGTTCCTGTCTCACGTTCAGGTGCGTTTCCAGGTTTGGCTCGATCCGTTTAAGGACGCCCAGGGCCAGGGCTACCAGATCGTCCAGTCGCTCTTCTCGCTTGCCGATGGCGGTCTGGTCGGTGTTGGCATCGGCAACGGCATGGCCAACAACATCCCTGTCGTCGAGTCCGACTTTATCTTCTCGGCTATCGGCGAGGAGATGGGCCTTTTGGGCGGCGGCGCCGTGCTCATCCTGTTTATGCTCTTTGCCGTGCGTGGCCTCACCACAGCCGCCCGCGCAAAGTCCGACCTCGCCGCCTTTAGTGCCACGGGCCTTACGGCCGCCATCAGCTTCCAGGCCTTCTTGATCGTTGGCGGCGTAACCCGCCTGATCCCGCTGACCGGCGTCACCCTGCCCTTTATGAGCCAGGGCGGCTCCTCTCTGCTGGCGAGCTTTATCATCGTCGCGCTCCTGCTGCGCGCCGGTGACGAGGCGACCGGACGCGAGGCCGAGCTTGCCGGCACCGGCACCATGGCCGCCATCACCGATGATCAGGTCGCATCTGCCGCCGCCCCGACGGGCACGCGCTTTGCCACCTCGTCTTCCTACGGCAGCGGCAGCCATTCCGTCGGCTCGCGCATGCGCCGTCGCCTGCTCGACACGCCTGAATCCGGTGTACTCGGCCGCGTGGCGCTCGCCAACCGTCTAACCCGTGCGGTGCTCGCCTTTACGGCGCTGTTCGCCATCCTTATCGGCAACCTCACCTATGTCCAGGTCATTAAGGCCAAGGACTATCAGGACATGCCGACCAACAACCACACCATCGCCCGCTCCAAGTACATCCAGCGCGGTTCCATCATCACGTCCGACGGCGTGACGCTGGCCGAGTCGCTGCAACAGGAGGACGGCACCTACGTACGCTCCTACCCCAACGGTAACCTGGCAGCGCACGTGGTTGGCTACGTGAGCCAGCAGTATGGCACCACCGCCATCGAGAGCGTCATGAACGACACGCTCACCGGTTCTAAGGACTACTCCAGCTGGAACAACGCCATCGCGTCGCTCGCGGGCCAGACCCAGCCGGGCAACACCGCCAAGCTCACCATCGACTCGCGCATCCAGACGGCGGCCGAGCAGGCACTCAAGGGCTTTA
>CABUHP010000062.1 GCA_902491415.1 uncultured Collinsella sp. | reverse complement strand
CAAACATGTACACCAGCATCCAAAGTCGACATTTTTCGACATCTTTGGATGCTGGTGTACATGTTTTTGCTACATAGTCGTTGGGGACGTCCTTAAATGACCAGTCGTTAAAGAACGCCCCCGATGACTAGTTAGCCGTGGAAGCGAGCTGTGGGTGCAAGCGGCTGTTCACGAAAGACGCGCTCGACGGCAGCGCGGTATTCGTCGACCTTTTTGGTCTTGCGTACGATCTTGTGGACGGTAGCGGGATCAGCGAAAGCGCACTTGGCGTAGAACCACCACTCCTTCATGCGGAAGACCGCATTGCCGCCAATCTCTTCTGCATATGCCGCAAACAGCGTGTCGTGGAAGCGCTGCAGCTCAGCAGCCGTTGCAGCAGGGCCGCCCTTGACCATGCGAGCCAGAGCGGGGTTCGCGAGCAGGCCACGCCCCAACATCACATGGCGCGTGCCGGGATAGGCCTCCACCAGCGCGTCCATATCCTCAAGATCAAAAATATCACCGTTATAGGCCACGGGGAACGGCGCACGCTCCAGCGTCTCGCCATAAAACTCTTTGCGCGGCAAGCCCGTATAGCGGTCCTTCTGTACGCGCGGATGCACGATCAGCTCTGCCAACGGCATGCGGCAATACAGATCGAGCACGCGCTCGTATTCGTCGTCATTCTCCAGCCCCAGCCTGGTCTTTACCGACACCGGCAACGGCGACCGCTCGCACACATCGCTTAAGAACGCCTCGAGCTCGTCGAGATTGCGCAAGAAACCCGAGCCCTTGCCCTTGGCGACAACCGTTCCCGAAGGGCAACCCAAGTTGAGATTGACCTCGCGGTAGCCCATGTCGGCGAGCACCTGTGCCGCCCACACAAACTCGTCCGCGTTCTTGGACATCAGCTGAGGCACCACGTTGAGCCCCTGGTTATTGGCAGGATCGATCTCCTTAAACGCCTTGCCGCCAAAGCGGTTTCCCACCCGCGGCGGCGGCAAAAACGGCGTGTAATAGCAATCGAGCGCACCGAAGCACTCCGCATGCACGCGACGGAACACATGCCCGGTAATCCCCTCCATAGGGGCCAGCGAAAGGATCATCTACTCTTCTCTCATATCAACACAACAAAGGGGCCGTCCCTTTGTCACATGCATTATGCCTTGCGCTTCAGGCGATTCACAAGGAAGAGGTAGCTACTGAACGATGACCACCCTCCAGCCGCACCCCATACAACGAGGTTTAATACTTTTCCCGAGAAGTGAACGAGTGAAAACGGGCCCCCGAAGCATCGGCACTTTCGAGATGCAATTTCCTGCGGTTTTGCCAGCCAAATCCTGCGGGTTTGACGTCTAAAAATGTCGATGCTTCGGAGGTCCAAGTATGGCCGTTCACTTCTCGGAAAAGTATTAGACCTCGATTTACATGCCACTCAATGTGACAAAGTGGCTGCTCCTTTGTCACATTCGATGAAAAAGGGCACCGATGTTAGTCGATGCCCCAAAGCGGCTGCAGGTTAAGCCCTACAGCGTATGTCTAAGACGAATCGAACTATTCGTCCCAGGAGAGGTTCTTACCAGTCTTTTTTGCCAGCAGCAAGAACAGGCCGATAATAACGTTGCATGCGATGCAGAAGATGAAGACGCCCTGGAAGGAGCCGACAAGCTCATAGACCTTCATCATAACGGGCATGCCAAAGGCGCCGACGATATAGCCCACGGAGCAGATCAGCGCGAAGATGCGACCGAAATCGCGGGAGCCAAAGACATCCATAACCAAAACGGTCAGGGCAGTGCCAGCGATGACGTACATTACGTCGTTCACGCCTGCTGCGAGGATGCTGAGCGTCGAGTTGCCGCTGCTCATCATGAGCATGACAAAGGAGAGGATGGAGACAGCGAGCCAGCCCAGAATGGCCTTCGTGCTGCCGAACCTATCGCAAGTGGTGCCGACGATCGGATTGAGGAACAGATCGAAGAGCGATGCAGCGGATACCATGAAGCCGCCCACCATGGGGCTAAAACCAACCTCGGAAGCATACGTCGGGAAGAGCTGGTTCATGCAGCAAGTGAGCTGAACGAGACAGAGGAAGCCGATGCAGAAGAAGAAGGCAGGCGACTTAATGGCGCGCGCATAGCTAACGCCACGCGTGCTATCCTCGGTCGTCTCCTCGGTCTCGGTGACCGTCTCGCCCTCGACGTAGCCATAGGGCAGCATGCCCTTGTCCTGAGGCTTATAGCGAATAATCAGGACGGAAGCGGGGAGAATGAGCACGGCGGAGACGCCAGCGAGCACCAGATAGCCAGTCCTCCAGCCAGCGGCCTCGATGACAGAGGTGATGACGGGGCTCATGATGAGCATGTAAATCGAGTTCACTGCCCAAGCGAGACCGATTGCCAGGCCACCAGATTTTTTGAACCACTGGTCAATAACGTCGGACATGGCGACGCCGGTGGTGAAGGCGAAGCAAACGCCAATCAGGGCGCCAGCGGCGATGAACATCCAGACTTCGGTGTAGAAGGCCATGCCTGCGCCGGCAGCAAGCAAAATAAGCTCGACAACGGGGAGCCAAACCTTGCCAACGACCTTGGGAATGAGTTTTCCGACAAACGGAAGAGCTGCCGCAAGACCAATGAGCGTTGCGGTGAAGTAATACGAGAAGATGGAATAGTCAAACCCGAACTCCTCGCACACGGGTGCGACGAAGGAGCCCGCGATGACGCTATAGGATCCGGTCGTGCCGGCAGACATAAGGCCGAGCGCGATTACGAGAACCCATGCGTAAACCTTGCTGCTCTTTAACTTTGCATTTTCCATTGATACAGCTCCTAGAGACCCAGAAGGGCACACATAACGGCCTTGATGGTGTGCTGACGGTTCTCTGCCTCACGGAAGATGACCGAAGCGTTGGCCTCAAAGCACTCGTCGGCAATCTCAAAGCCCTCGGTGATGATTTCGCGATGGAGGTCGTTCTTGCACTGGTCGAGGAGCATTTTGCCGACACGGTGATCTGCGTTATGGACAGAGGGAAGCTCATGCATGCAGAAGATGTCGGGATTGTTGGTGCGCTTGCACAGCTCGCTGGTGACGCGATAGGGGTACAAAGACTCGGCATCGCCCAGCCAGGAGTTGTAGTCGTCGGGATCCAGAACCTCTTCGCCGCACTCGGGGTTGATGTAGCGCCACTCCTCGGTAACGATAACGTCAACGCCATCCAGGGCATCGAGGTCAGAGGTGATGGTAAAGGTCCTATTGGGAGCGTACTTGGCGTAGCAGGCCTCCACCTCTTCGATCATTTCCTTGCACATCTGATGACGGAGGTCGTCGGGGCCGATGGCGAGGAAGTCCATGTCGAGCATAGCGCACAGACGGCCATACCACACCGGGGCGCCGGCGCAGTTGCCAACGAAAGCCATCTTCTTGCCGCGGCTCGTACGCAAACCGCCCCATTGCTCTTCCATCGTAAGAGCGTCAGCGAGCATCTGAGTCGGGTGATCGCCGAGAGTAAGGGCATTGATGACCGGGATGTCAACCAGGTCGGCGACGTCATAGAGGAACTGCTCGTCCTTCTGTGCGCGATAGACGATGAGATCATACATGCCGTTAAAGACGCGCATGGCGTCCTTGACGGTCTCGCAGTCACCCATGTGGGAGTTGGTCAGATAAGTGAAGCCCATGCCCAAATCGTTGCAGGAGGTCTCGAATGCGCAACGAGTACGGGTCGAGCCCCACTCAAAGTTGGCGAGGACGTTTTTGCCGGGGAAGTAGCGCTGGTCGACACCAGACTTCTTCTGAGCCTTAAGGTTCCAGGCAAGATCGATGAGATAGCGGAAATCCTCGGAGGAGAGATCATGGATGTTGATGTAGTCGCGACCGCGGAGGCTGTTGTTCATGCCTATTTCCTTTCGAATTATTATCAAAATTATTGTTGAATGTGTCCCCGAGGAAAACACGGATATCCCTCGGGGAGCGGTACATGTGGCGCCTAAGCCAAAGAGCGCAGGCTCTAAGGCTCACTAACGACTGGCCGCCACGTCCTTAGTCCAGCAGTGCACGCCGCCGCCGGACAGGTTAAGCGCGAGGGAATCAATCATGATGACCTTGCGATCGGGGAAGCAGCTCTCAAGAACTGCCTTGGCCTGCTCATCCTTCTCTTTCACGACCTCGCTCATGCCCTCGTGGTAATAACGCTGGCCAAGAACGACGCCGTTGCAAATCAGGAAGTTGCAGTAGCTCGCTGCGGCGTAGAAGTGGACGGGGCCCTCGGGCCAGGGGGTGCCATCCATAAACTTGCCGCCCATTTCGTCGATGAAGCCCTTATAGAGCTCGTAATCTTCATCGCCAGGGGCGATAACGACTTCAATAGGCTCGGCGGTGGGCATACGAACGATCTCGAAGGGCTTGCCCTCCCAGTCCGTTTCGTTGCTCAGGATCTCGTAGGCTGCCTCAATGCGGCGACGAGACTCTGCTCCAGCCTTGCTCGAGGCTGCCTCTTCATCGGACACCTCGGCAAGAAGAATCTTGTTCGGAGTGATAAAGCGACACATCTCATCAATGTGAGCTGCAAAGCTCATGCCAAAGACGGGAGTTCCGTCTTCCTTCTCGTCGAGGATGCCCAGTCGATAGTCGTCGTCCTCGAGCATAGGCTGCGGAAGCCAGATAACCTTGTTGAGGTTGTAGATGCGCTTATACTCGGCCTCTATTTCCTCTTTCGTGAACTCGGGATTACGCTTGCGGCATTCCGTGTCCTCGATGGCGATCAGAGTGCCGTGACCGTCAAACTCGCGGTCGCCGCCCTCCGAAACCATTTCGGAATTGACGATATTGAAGCAACCGAGCGCAACCGCCATGTGAACGGCTGCCTTACGTGCGGACTGGCACTCCGGGGAGTTCTTGTCCCACACGCCGTAATAGGTCCAAGCGGGGTTGACCATATAAGAATGGCCCTTGTCGTCGACCATGATGCTGGGACCGTTGTCGCGGACATAGAAGTTGGAGTCTTCGAACTGCGTGATCTCGATGCGATCGAGATCAACCCCCTCCTCCTTCAGGCGCGAGCAAGCCTCCTCATAGGAGCCGGGGGTGCCGCAATTGAGGTTGACCGTAACGTCGCCATACTCGAGCAGAGCCTTGATCACGTCAACGCAGGGCTGGCGGTTATCGTAGCCCTCTGCACGGATGTAATCGGGAAGCCATGTCACATAGACGTTGGAGCGCTTCTCGAACTCGCCCGGCATACGATAGTTCTCGTACATGGTTGGTCCTTCCGTCGGGTTTCCCGCGATGCTGTCCGGCCGCGACAATAGCGGGGTTTCACCTGCTATAGTACTACTATACCTACCGTTCGGTAGATAATTTTGAATAATTGCCGCTCGCCTACTGATACATACCGTTCGCCGTATATAGTGGTCATGTTTGGACACGAATTGATGTTCCGTTGCCATCCTTAATAATGTTGGTAGTGCGGAAGTGATTTGCAATGGAGAAATGCAGCGTGAGCACAAGAAAAAAAATATTGGACGCAATGTACGATCTTGTGGCAGAAGTCGGTTATGACAAAGCGTCTATCGGAAAGATTTGCGACTTTGTCGGTATATCCAAGCCGTCGGTGTACTACTACTTTCCCTCAAAAGAGGAGATTTTCACTACGCTCTTGGACAGCATGTTTCCGACCATTGACTATCAGCGCGACTACTCGCTAATAGTCGATAGGGACGGGTTCAAGGCCGCGCTTATCGAGCTCGGCAATTCAGTTATAGGTGGCTATCGAAGCGATGAAAAGCGCCGGCGCGTGCTGGCCGAGGTTAGCGTTCAAGCAAATCGAATTCCTGCAGTTCAGGAACGTCAAGCGACGGCGACCAAACGAACCATGGATGCGCTTAAAGACATCCTTCTTCATGGTGTAGAGATTGGCGCGTTTTCCGATAGCGCCGACGTAATGCTCTACGTACAAATTCTTTATACCGTTCTGGAGGGAGCAAGCAATACGGTCGCTCAAGGTGAGGATATTGATGAGAAAGCGGTTTGGGCGGGAATAGTCGAGCTTATGTTCAAATAGACCAGCCAAGCTGAAGCGCATGTTGGCGCCCATGGTGCCTGCGGGCAACCTTTAAAACGAAAACAGGGGTCGACTCCAATCTGGCTTGGAGTCGACCCCTGTTGCGTGGGAATCTATGCCGGTGCAATCGGCGCTTATTACTTTTCAGCAGCCTTATTGAGAAAGCCGGAAACGATAGCAAACGCAGCAATCATAAGGTTGCAGGCAATGCAGAAGATAAATACTCCCTGGAATGACCCTGCCATGCCGTAAACCTTCATCATGACCGGCATTCCAAAAGCACCGACGACATAGCCCGCTGAGCAAACGATCGAATAGATCCTTCCAAAATCGCGTGATCCAAAGAGCGAGAGGAGAAGCATCGGCATTGCGGTTCCAACGATGGCGAACATGACATCGTTTACACCAGCTGCAATGATGGAAACGGTCTCATTGCTTCCGCCAATGATAAGAAGCAGGAATGAAAGAATGCTGACACCTGTCCATGCGACCGTTGCTTTAATAGCGCCAAGCTTGTCGCATGTTTTGCCCACGAAGGGATTTAGGAAGATATCGGAGAGTGAAGCTGCCGAGACCATTAAGCTTCCTACGATAGGATTGAAACCGACCTCGCTTGCATAGGTTGGAAACAGCTGGTTCATGCAGCAGGTGAGCTGCGCCACGCAAAGCAAGAGGACACAGAGAATAAAAGACGGCGTTTTCGCGGCATCGCGGAGTGCCATGCCCGAAAGGACATCTTCCTGCTCATCGGCGCTGCAGCTCTCATGGGTTTCGGAGGCGGTCTCTCCGTACGGAAGCATATTGCGATCAGAGGGGTTAAGGCGAATGATAAATGCGCTTGCAGGCAAAATCATAGCTGCAGAAACGGCCGCAAGCACGATGTATCCCGTACGCCAGCCTTGCTGCTCGATGACCAGCGTAATGACAGGACTCAATAACAGCGTGCAGAGAGAATTAACGCCCCAAGCGAGGCCGATGGCGAGACCGGACGATTTGCTGAACCATTGGTCAATGACATCGGACATGCAGACGCCCGTTGTAAACGAAAAGCAGATGCCGATCACTGCGGCGGAGACGGTGAACATCCAGACCTCGGTGTAGAACGCCATTGCGGCGCCGGCGGCAATAAGGACGAGTTCAATGCAAATATGCCATGGTTTGCCGATTACTTTTGGAATGAAGCGACTCAAAAGCGGAAGCCCAAGCGCAAGGCCAAGAAGAATCGCGGTGAAATAGAAAGAAAAAGAAGTGTAGTCAAAGCCCAGATCTTCACATACTGGAGCAACGAATGAGCCGGCAATAATGCTATATGTGCCAGTTGTTCCGGCGGACATTAAGCCGAGCGCAATAACGACGACCCAAGCAAATGCGCCGCTTTCACGGAGACAATCTTTTTTGGCTGGTGTGGTGAGAGTCATGGTTGCTCCATTTCTATCGGCAATACATCCTATATGCCTACCGATAGGTATATAAACCAGAGGACTCTTCGTCAAGCATTAAGCGGGGAGAGGGAGTTCTTAACCTGCCGAACGGTAATTAGACCCCGTTTTCGCAAGGGTCTCAATGTGACAAAGGGACTGTCCCTTTGTCACATTATTCGGAGCGCAGGGCTTCGACGGGGTCCTTCTTGGATGCGCTGCGGGCCGGCAGCAGGCCGGCAACGACCGTCAGCAGCACTGAAAGTGCGATGAGCACCAGCGCATCCTGCACGGGCAGGCTCATCAGATTGGGCACCTGTTTGGCCGCAAGCGCCCAGGTATTAACCGGAAAGCTCACGAGCACCACGACGACAATGGCAAAGACGCCGGCGATGAGGCCCTCGATAAAGGTCTCGGCATTGAATACGTTGGCCACGTTGCGCTTCGACGCGCCGATCGCGCGCAGGATGCCAATCTCCTTTTTGCGCTCCAGCACGCTGATGTAGGTGATGATGCCGATCATAATGGAGCTCACCACTAGGCTGATGCTCACGAATGCGATGAGCACCAAGCTGATGGTATTCACAATGTCGGTCACCGAGCCCATAATGATTCCCATATAGTCGGTGTACGAAATCGCCTGCTCATCGTGGCCAGCAGCTTTGACCTGCTTGTTATACGCATCGATATGGTCGAGCACGCGCTCCTTCGCCTCAAAGTCGCGCGGGAAAATCTTGACCGAGATGGGGTCTGCCTCGTCCGCATAACCCAGTGTGGTCAGGTTGTTGTCATAGGTAAGCTGCGATGCCTTGGCATAACTCAT
>CABUHP010000061.1 GCA_902491415.1 uncultured Collinsella sp. | reverse complement strand
CAACGGTTGCATCCCCGCCGGTGCCGCTTCTAACACCGTGGTCGAAGCCGCCCAGCAGGCAGCCCTCACCTTTGAGCAGGCCATGTACAAGTTCGAGACGCACCGAGCGCTCGCCGTGTGCGACGACTACCTGCGCGCCGCCAACAAGCGCTGGAGCGATGCCTCCAAGGCCGCCAACAAGCTCGAGGGCGAGCCGGCCAACGCCGCCATGACGCAGGCCCTCGTCGACGCCTTTACCGAGCTGCGCGTAGCGACCGTGCTCATGCACGGCATCGTGCCGGCCGGCTGCGAGCTCATCTGCGAGTGCTTCGACGTTGACCCGGTCGCCTTCTTTAGCTGGGATAACATCTTTGCCTCCACGGATGAGTTTGTGGAGAGCCTGGGCGAGAAGCCCGGCGAGCACCGCGTGAAGCCGCTGCCCCCGCGCTTCGACTTCTTTAGCAAGCACGAGAGCCAGTACTAAAGCACGCCAGCAGCGGCGTGCCCGGAAAGTAGTCAATTTGGGACGGGAAGGAAAGACGGATGTCCAAGCCGCGTCGTCGTAAGCAGAAAAAGCAGGTCAAGGCCGAGCTCAAGCTCAGGCAGTTTGCTGCTACCGAGCTTTCCGACCAGCTTGCCGCCCTTCCCTGCGCCGCCGACCTGCCGCGCTTTATGGTCGACACGGTCGCCGGCGCCTATGCGCCCGCCGATGCCAAGCTCATGATCGAGGGCTTCGGCGCCGCGGCCACACGCCCGGTCACGCTGCGCGCCAACACGCTCAAGGCGACCGCCGAGGACATCGCTGCGGCGCTCGATGCCGCCTGCATCGCCCACCAAACCGTTACCTGGTATCCGGACGCCTTTATCCTGCCCGAGGCCCAGGTTTCAGATCTGTGGGATCTCGACATCTACCGCGACGGCAAAATCTACCTGCAGAGCCTGTCATCCATGATGCCGCCGTTGGTCCTGGGCGCCCAGGCAGGCGAGGACATCCTGGACATGTGCGCAGCCCCCGGCGGCAAGACGACGCAGATCGCCGCCCTCACCCAGGGACAGGCGCACCTCACCGCCTGTGAGATGAGCATTCCCCGCGCCGAAAAGCTCGAGTCGAACCTCCATCGCCAGGGTGCCAAAAACGTGCCCGTCATGCGCATCGACGCACGCGAGCTCGACGAGTTCTTCCGCTTTGACCGCATCCTGCTCGACGCTCCCTGCACCGGCACGGGCACCGTCATCAGTGGCAACGAGAAAAGCCTGCGCGGCCTCACCGAGCAGTTGCTGAGCAAGTGCGCCCGCTCGCAGCGAGCACTTCTGGACCGCGCCATGGGGGCCCTCAAACCGGGCGGCACGCTCGTCTATTCGACTTGTTCGATCTTGCCGCAGGAAAACGAGGACGCCCTGCAAGAGGCCCTCGACAAGCATATGGACTGCGAGCTCATCCCCCTCGACGGCACGCCAAGCGAAAGTGAAGCACGACGCACCCAGGAAGCTGGTGAGGAGCCGCGCATCGAGTCCAACGCTCTGACCGAAGCCATTGCCGCGGGTCAGGTATCGGCCATCGTCAACGGCCTGCCCGGCACGCTCACCATTCCGCCTAGCCGCGACTTTGAGGGCTTCTACATTGCCCTGATCCGAAAACGCAGCTAGCGCACGGATCCAAAACTCAACAAGCTATCTCTGTGCGCGTTTGCCCTGCTGGTCGCGATGCTGTTTAAGCATCGCGCGCTCCTTGCGTTCGGCCCTTTTGCCCTTAATGGCCGTGACCACAAAGTAGATGACCGCGGCGGCAACGATTGCGGCCACACACAGGCCGATCGAGCCAAACATTGCTGTCAATTCCATACCGCGTCACCTCTCTTTTAAACGGGGCTTTCAAGATAGCACCTCGATACCCGCCACCACAGCTCCTTCACGTTCGCCGGCCCTTCGGTCTAACGGATGGCGCGGCGGGGAAAAATCAACTCGTCAAACGATTTAGCATTCGCAATTCCGGCTGCATCGCGCCGGCCATCATCACATAGAATCGAGCCTCCATGGATACCCTCAACGATCTAAATGAGCGCGTCGACGCCTTCGTCGGCACCAGCTCCTTCGACACGCCTGCGGCGGCAAACGACCAAGCTCCCATCGATGTGCCCGCCGAGGTGCACGAGGACATCGTCGCCTCGGTCGATTTTTCCGAGGTCGAGCTTGCAGACGAGTTCACCGAGCCCCAAATAGCCGTCACGCCCAACGGCCTGCTCCCTATGGAGCCCCTGCCCATCGACGGACGTCTGCGCAAGGCTGCCCTTCGCATGCCCGACGAGATCGAGGAGGCCAGCGGCTTCACGCTCTTTGGCCGACGCATCAAGTCGCTCATTTACACCACCGATGTCGCGGTTATCCGCAACTCCAACGCCGACGCCGTCTTTGCGGTCTACCCTTTCACGCCGCAGCCCGCCATTACGCAAGCGCTGCTGACCGTCGCCGAGTGCCCGGTCTTTGTAGGCGTGGGTGGCGGAACTACGACCGGTAATCGCTCCGTGCAGATGGCAGCCGTCTCCGAGATGCAGGGCGCGGCGGGCTGCGTGGTCAACTCCCCCGCTACTGCCGAGATGGTCGAGCACATCACCAACATCGCCGACATCCCCGTCATCGCCACGGTCGTTCGCTGCGACGACGATGCCCACGCCAAGGTGCGCGCTGGAGCCAAGATTCTCAACATCGCCGCCGGCAAGAACACGCCCCAGGTCCTACGCGAGCTGCGCGAGCACTATCCCAACCTGCCGCTTATCGCGCCGGGCGGCAAGACGCCCGAGAGCATTCGCGAGACCATCGCCGCCGGCGCCAACGCCATCATCTGGACACCGCCTTCGGCCCAGCAGCTACAGACCGACATGATGCAGCGTTATCGCAAGATGAAGGAAGACGCCACACCTGTCATCTCGCGCGACGACGTGCCCATTATCGACCAGGTCGCCGCCGCCGAGGTCAGCCAAGTCGAGAACATGAATCCCGATGTGCCGATTCCCGACGAAGTCATCGAGCGCGTCGCTTCGATCCACGAGCGCGTCGAGGAGCATCGCGCCAACCGCGGCCTCAAGCCGTCACTGCACGGCTTTTTCTTCCGCGGAAAGAAACGCTAATCGTAACAGCAAGGCCCGCCCCACAAACGTGAGGCGGGCCGTTTTCGTTTGAGCAATCATGCAGCGACGTGATGGGGCAAATTAATCCACGCGCTTGTCGCCCATAAAGAAGAGCGCCACCGTACCAGGTCCGGTATGCGAGCCAATCAGAGTACCGATGTCATTGATCTCAATCTTGCCTTTAAGCTGCGGAACCTGTTCCTCAATCAGCGCCGCGACCGCCTCGGCATCCTCGCGGCACGCCGACTGCGACATGATGCACTTACCCGAATAATCTGCACCGTCCTGTACGTGTGCCATCATGGTCTTAGCCATCTCGGAAATCGCGCGCTTCTTAGTGCGAATCTTCTCACGTGGCGACAGCTTACCTTCGCAATCGACCGTCATAAGCGGGCAAATCTTAAGCGCCGTGCCGATGATCGCGCTCGCGGCCGAAATGCGACCGCCGCGCAGGTAGCTCGACAGATCGGTCGAGAAGAACCAGTGGTGCAGGTTGAGCTTGTGCTCCTCGATCCAGGCAGCCGTCTCGTCGAGTGAAGCCCCACTATCGCGCACATCGGCGGCATATTCCAACAACAGGCCAAAGCCCGAAGACGCCGCCAGCGAATCGATGACGCGCACCTTGCCGCCCTCGGGATAGCGATCCGCAAGCATCTGCGCCGCGACGCAGGCCGATCCATACGTGCCCGAAATACCCGACGACAACGTCAGGTGCAGCACGTCTTTACCCTCGGCAACAAACGGCTCCCAAAACTCCTCGTACTCACCCACGCTCACCTGAGACGTCTTGGGCATGGCGCCCGCGGCAATCTGGGCAAAAAACTCGTCCGGCGTAATCGACTGATACAGATCGTCCGTATAGACAACATCGTCGATCTCGTAATGAAAACACACGACAGGGATATTGCGCGACGCAAAGAACTCACGGGTTCGATCGGCGGCGGATTCACAGGTCAGGACAAAATCACTCATATGAGGCTCCTTACTCATTGCTGCGCAAATTATCGCACAGTGAGCCTACATGCGGTACATATGTCCACTATTTACCAAATCGAACCAAAAATAGTGAACATCTTTACCACCATCGTCTCCACCGACCCGACGCATAAATATCTGAGAAAACACCCTCTGTCGTCTCCACCCGACCAACACATCTACCTTCACTAAATCGATTTACCAAACCGTTCAGCCGACAATTCAGCCGCTGGCGCAAAATCGAAACAAAAGCGGCGCATACTGGTAAACGTTTGACGCTGTTTATCAGTTTTACCAGCCCCATCGGAAGGTGTTTCATGGTCGCATTCGATCGCAACCCGCAAGACTTCAAGTATCTGCGCCTGCTGTCGAGACAGTTCCCCACCGAACAATCCGCATTTACCGAAATTATCAACCTCTCGGCCATCGTCAACCTACCCAAGGGCACCGAGCATTTTATGAGCGACGTGCATGGTGAGTACGAAGCCTTTATGCACATCCTCAACAACTGCTCGGGCGTCGTGCGCGAACATGTCGACGAGATCTTTGGCGACACGCTCTCCTTTGACGAAAAGGGCGAGCTGTGTACGCTCATCTACTACCCGCGCGAGAAGATCGACCTGGTCCGCAGCCGGCGCGAGGACTCGCCAACCTGGTACAAGACGATGCTTGACCAGCTCATCATGGTCGCTCGCTCACTTTCAAGCCGCTACACGCGCTCCAAGGTGCGTAAGGCCATCCCGCGCGACTACGCCTACATCATCGACGAGCTGTTGCACACGCACCCGGACGAGAACAACTATCGCGTGCGCTATCACGAGCGCATCGTGGAGTCCATCCTGGAGACCGCCAGCGCCGACGACTTTATCGAGTCGCTCGCCTCGCTCATCAAGCGCCTGGCCGTCGACCACCTGCACCTGGTGGGCGATATCTTCGACCGCGGCGGCGGCGCGGCCAAGATTATGGACCGTCTGCTCACCTACCATTCACTCGACATCCAGTGGGGCAACCACGACCTGCTGTGGATGGGCGCTGCGGCCGGTGAGCCCGCCTGCATCGCCACGGTGTTGCGCAACAACCTACGCTACGACAACTACGAGATCCTGGAGAACGACTACGGCATCTCGCTGCGTGAGCTTGTCGCCTTTGCCGATGCCACCTACACCGCCGGTGAGTCCATCACCCCGCTGATCAAGGCCATCAACGTGCTGCTCTTTAAGCTCGAGGGCCAGATTATCCAGCGCCACCCCGAGTTCGATATGACCGACCGCCTGTTACTCGACAAGATCGACCACGACACCGGCACGGTCACGCTCGCCGACGGCAGTGTGTGGCCGCTCACGACCAACGACTTCCCCACCGTCGACCCGGCGGACCCCTATACGCTCACGCCCCAGGAGCAGCACATCATCGACAAGCTCGTGTCAGAGTTTGTCACCGCCGATCACCTGCATCGCCATATCGATTTCCTCTACACCCACGGCTCGATGTACAAGGTCGCCAACGGCAACCTGCTCTTCCATGGCTGCGTGCCGCTCAACGAAGACGGCACCTTTAGCAGCATGAACTGCCTGGGCACCTGGCACGCTGGCCGCGATTATCTCGATTTTTGCGACCACATCGCCCGCCGCGCGTGGCGCGTGGGCGACCGCGATGCCCTCGACTGGATGTGGTACCTGTGGATTGGCTTCAATTCACCCGCCAGCGGACGCCTGGTGCGTACCTTTGAGCGCGCCTATATCGCCGATAAGAGCACCTGGGTCGAGCCGATGGACCCGTACTTTACGCTTACCAAGTCGCCCTCGGTCTGCGATGACATCATGCGCGAGTTTGGCGTCGCGCCCATGGCATGCTCGCCGACCGGCCACATCATCAACGGCCACACGCCCGTTAAAACCACCAAGGGCGAGCAGCCCATCCGCGCCAACGGCAAGCTGCTGGTCATCGATGGCGGCTTCTGCCGCGCTTACCATCCCAAGACGGGTATCGCCGGCTATACGCTCATCTCGAGCTCGCGCGGCTGCCGCCTCAAGTCGCACCGGGCCTTTACGACGGTTGCCGAGGCACTCACGCGCAACGTGGACATCGAAAGCGAGACCAACCGTTTTGACCAAGCGGATCGTCGCCGCATGGTGAGCGACACCGATACTGGCGCCAAAATTCGCAGCCAGATCCAGGACCTGCGCCAGCTGCTCGATGCATATAGAAACGGTGCTATCGAAGAGCGCGTCTAGCCCCACCCGCGGGGATTGGCTAAACTTGCTGAGTTTGTCATCCCCATGGCGTCCCCGCGCCACCCTAAGGCAGGTACCATGCAAAAGCTCCTTGCGCAGATCATGAAATTTGGCGTCGTCGGTCTCATTGCCACGGTTATCGACTTTGGCATTATGAATCTGCTCCACTACGGTCTGGGCCTCAACATCCTAATCGCCAACACCAGCGGCTTTATCATCTCGCTCATCTTTAACTACCTCGCAAGCATGAAGTACGTGTTTGCGCACAAGGAAGGCATGAGCCGCCGCCGCGAGTTCATCATCTTTGTCGTGCTGTCCGTGATCGGTTTGGTGCTCAACGACGGCATCGTGCTGGCGCTCAACGCCGGCCTGGGACTCGAGGCCAATATCGCCAAGATCTGCGCCACCGCGCTTGTCATGGTCTACAACTTTGTGACCCGAAAAATCTTCCTGGAGGGCGACGAGACAAAATAGCTCGAAACCCCTGCAGCATTACGGCGCCCACGGACGACGCGCACTCAGCGCAGTATCGTCCGTGGGTGTCGCTCGTTTACGGGCAAATTTTCAACGTTTGCGGATTAGCTCTTGAAAATTTGGCGAGTTCATATAGTTCTTGGCAAAGACCTTACGTTTCCCTTGTAAAAGCTCTAAAGTATCCTCTGCTCGATTCATCAACGCATTGGATGTGATTACGTGCGCAAGGCGCTGGCACAACCTCATACCAAGCAGTTCCTCAAGTTTGCTGTCGTGGGTCTTATCTCCTTTGGCATCGACTGGGGCATGCTCATTGCGCTCGTCGAGCTGTTCCACCTCGACTTTTTGATGAGCACCACGGTTTCGTTTATCACGTCCGTCGTGGTCAACTACTGGCTCAGCATGAAGTACGTGTTCGACCACCGCGAAGGCATGAGCCGCAAGCGCGAGTTCACGATCTTCACCATCCTGTCGGTGATCGGCCTGGGCCTCAACGACCTGTACATGTTTGTGGGCGTCACGTTTTTGAGCATCGGCTACCAGGCCATGAAGGCCATCGCCACGTTCCTCGTCACCTGGTACAACTACTTCAGCCGCCGCTTCTTCCTCGAGGGCGCACGGTCGTAGTCGATTCACTATTTGCTTGAATGTATAACCGGTTGGAATTCCCGTTCCAACCGGTTTTTTGTTTGCCGAGAGACCCGGCGACCCAGTCCCATTCGCATGAAAAACGGGCGGTCCGGATGTTGGTCCGAACCGCCCGTCTGGCGCGCTATGTCGAGGCCTCTAGCCCGTTACGTAATACCAAACGACGTTGTCACCATTGGAGAGAACGTAGTTACTGCAGGCCGTCATGGGCGTTGTGCCGTTGACGGAGTACATCCAGCCGCTCGTGCCGCCGTACTGTTTCTCGGCCAAACCACCAATCGCAGAAACATACGTGCCGTACGATGAGCCGTGTGCGTTGACAGAAAGGCCCAGCGCGCACAGGGCATCGTAAACGGTGGCGCCTTCGTTAAAGGTAAAGGTGCCGCCAGAGGACACGGGATTGCCCACAGCGCTCGATGTGACCGAAACCGTCACCGTAACGTAGTTGGACTCCTGTGAGCCGCTTTGGCTGCCCGAGGAGGCGTTTCCACCATTAGGGGATGAGGCTCCATCAGACGACTGGCCACCGCCCGAAGAAGCACCGCCAGACGCATTGGAAGTATCACCGGCTCCCGTATTTTGGGCAGCGGATTTATCGCCAGACCTCTTGCTGTCCTGACTATCGGACTTCTTGCTATCCGAGCTTTTGTCCGATTCCTTGTGCGAAGACTCGGAATCATCCTTGGCGTCGTTCGAGCCCTTGGACTCATCTTTTGCAGCATCCGAAGATTTGGAATCCTTGGAACTGGCCTCGCCCGAAGCGGTAGACGAGCCAGACCCATTGTCATCCTTGGAAACGACGCTCTCCCCCGTCACGGTCTGAATGATCCAGTCGATGGACCAGGCACCGCTTGTGGAAGGATGGACGAAACCCAGCGAGACGACGATCAGAATGGTGCATG
>CABUHP010000060.1 GCA_902491415.1 uncultured Collinsella sp. | reverse complement strand
TCCGCCCGCCGATTTATAGCGCCGCGCAGGCAATTTAAACCGGCGTCTTTAAACATCTGGGCAGTATAGTGACCAAAACAAGTGCATAACCGCACCCTGCGAACGGAGGAGATATGACCGAACACCATGCCATCAGCCGCCGAGCGTTTACGCTGGGCCTAGGGCTTGCGGCGTTGTCACCACTTGCAAGCCTGCCTGAAACCGCAGCGCCGGGCATTCCCCTGCGAACGGCATTTGCAGACAACACACCCGCACCGTCGGACAGCCTCGACAATTTCGTCATTCGCCTTCGCCCCGCGGGCTATTTTCGCACCGCGAGCGTCAACCAAGACGGCAACGTTCGCGGCAACGTCTGCCACCTGTTTAACGACGGCACGTCCAGCAAGCTCATCCTTGAGAACGTAACGACCAAGAATGACGATACAAACTGGTATGCTATCCGCACCTTGCTCAATTTCGAAGAGCATAAAAAGACGGGCTACAGCATTTGGTCGGTCGACGACGACTCGGACAAAGATGGAAAGGTCATCCACGTATGGGGCGGCGAGTATGACAACAAGCCCAGCCGCGCTTTTGCGTTCGAACGTCAATCAAACGGAACCTATATCATTCGAGACCGCACGGTCGAGAAAGAAACCGAGAAAAAAGACATTAAGTACCTGGCAATAGAATCGGACGGCAAAGACCAGGACAACAATAAGATCTGCCATAAGAGTAAGAGCATTCCGTGGGAGCTAGAACTTGTCGGTTACGACATGGGCAAGATCAATACCACAGTTAGAAGTATCGACTGGACCACGTATAGCAGCTACGTCGACGGACCATGCTGGATGAAATACGTCGACGACAACAAGTACCTCGACGAGCTGAGTATCCCGGGCACGCATGATTCGGGCACCTGCAGCGAGGACAACGACACCGAGCCCCAATCCTCACAAGCAAAGTGCCACCAGTATTACATCCCGACGCAGTTGCTCGAAGGCATTCGCTATTTTGATATCCGACTCGGAAGGAACGACGAGAACGGCGACCCCGGTATCGACCATGGAAGATGCTACCTGCTCAAAAAAGACGGGGGCTTTATGCATCTCTCCGATGTCATCGGTTACTTCAAAACATTTTTGAACGAAAACCCGTCAGAAGCGCTCATCATGCTTGCGTCACGAGGCAACGACGAGGCTACCGACGAAAGCGTTACGACGGCTTTCGCCAAGGTTATGCACGATAATCCCGATCTGTTCTACACGTCGAGCCGAATCCCCACACTGAACGAGGTGCGCGGAAAGATCGTCCTGCTGCGTCGATTTGTACTCGCCGGCAACAGCGTAAGCAGCCACACGTGGGGCCTCGATCTCACCCAATGGGACGACAAAATCAAGGCGCATTCCGGGCAGTCGATGTGCCTCGTCCAAGACGCGCGAGGCTTTGAGACTACGGGCAATGCGGGCGACAAAGAGCCCTATTGCACCAAGGTATACGCCCAGGACCATTTTGAATGCACCGGAACCGACAAGATTAGCTGGGTCGATATGGCGCTGCGAGAGACGACCAATCTCACGCGCAACAAGGTGGACGTCGAGGACAATGATGGCGCCAAGGTGCAAGTCCTGGAACGCTGCTGGTCTATCAACTACACCAGTTGCACGAATTACAAACAAGGAAGCAATCCTTTTACCGCGGCGCGAGTGGTCAACGAGCATCTGTACAAGAGCCAGTACATCAATCCCAGCGGCAGCGATAAAACAAAGTCAGATTGCCTCAAGCACGTTGGCATTATCGCGTCCGACTTTGTCGATTCGGCACTGGCCCGGAGCATCTACCAACGCAATTACGACGCGAAGCACAAGCCAACAGTTTCATGCTGCCTCCCGGACCGCATGCACATGACGTATGGAGACTCGCTGAGCGATGCCTCGCTCCAAGATGGCAAGACCGTTGGCGAGGGCCATTTCCGCCTTGTCGACAGCAGCAACGTACTCAACGTGGCCGCTTCTGGCAGCGCGTTTGCCATCGAATACGTGGATGTCGACGCCCTGGGCAACGAGACCGTTACAAGACTGCAGGGCTTTGTGCCTATCGATATCGATCCACGCGCGGTGACGCCCCATTTTGAGGGACTCGAAGGCCTTAAGGCCGGCGAAGACGTGCGCGCCAAGATTGCGGCATCACTCGAGGGCAAGCTCGAAACCGATGCCTGCACGGCCCAGCTCGAGTTTGTGCACGACGCGAACGGCGCTCCGGGCACGGCAATGGCCGAGGGCGAAACATTTGCCGCAGGGACGTACTGGGTGCGCGTGAACGGTCTCTTGGGCAACGCGGCGCAGAACTACACGCTCGCCAGCGACGGAGCCGCAAGCTTTACCGTAGCGGCCTCGGGCAGTGCGGGCGGCAACGGCAGCGGCACGGGTTCCAACGCAGGCAGCGCCGACAAGAACGACAAGGGCAACAAGAGAGACCGGGGCAAGAGCTCGGGCGGAAAGCTCGCCAACACGGGCGACGGTTCTGGCGTTGCCGCCGGGCTCGCTGCCGCCGCCGTAGCGACGACGGTCGCCGGCGCAGCAATGCTTGCCAGTGACCGCGACAATACCGAGGACGTTAACGAATAGGCAAGCCAGTCTTTTGGGCGCATCAACTCAATCGGGGCGCAGAATACCGTTCTGCGCCCCGATTTTTACCTTAGCCCGAACGCCGTCATCGGCTACATCACCATGTTCAGAGCTTTCACAAATTCCTGGGCCTTCGCACGGCTACTCAGGCTAAAGACGCAAGCGGTCAACAGCCTGTTACGCAGGAAAACGTCGCGACCCTTGATCCTGTTGACCCCCGTGATGTCCTTAAGGTAGACAATCTCGGTGTGCCTGCCGCCAAAAGTGCCCTTCTTGAGCACCTCGATACGATTGGGGTAGATCTTAACGTCTTTAAACCTACCCGAACCTTTGTCCTGGAATAGCAGCGTGTTGTTGTCCATACGCGTCACTCCCGTGGGGTTCGCTAAAACTGTCTCTATTGCCACATTTTAGTCACCGCAAGGCTCCCATGCGAAGGTGCCAGACAGCGCAGCAATTCGTGTCCGCGCGAGGCTTTAAACTAGATGCGATAAAGATGCATTCCACAAGAGGAAAGTGGGACGACAGTGATGGGCGAACTGGTAAACCGTGGAGAATCGGCAATCGTGCCCGAAGGTTTTTACAAGCAGGTTTCCTCGATTCTCAACGCCGCTCGCGACAAGGCCTATACCGCCGTTAACTTTGCGATGGTTGAGGCGTATTGGGAGATCGGCAAGAGCATAGTTGATGAGCAGGGCGGAGAGGAGCGCGCCAAGTATGGAGAGGCGCTGCTCAAGGCCCTCGCAATCAGACTTACCAAGGATTTTGGTAAAGGTTTTGAAGCAAGAGAGCTGCGCAAAATGCGTCAGTTCTATCTTGCATTTCCAATTCGGGACTCACTGCGTCCCGAATTGAGCTGGACACATTACCGCAGGTTAATACGCATTCCTGACCCCGAAGCTCGCACCTGGTACATGAACGAATGCGCCGACTCTCGCTGGAGCACGCGCCAGCTCGAACGCCAGATCAACACCATGTTCCGCGAGCGCCTACTTGCCAGCAAAGACAAGGAGGCTGTCACCCAAGAAATCCAAAAGAGCGCCCCAGCTCGTCGCCCCGAGGATATCATCCGCGATCCATATGTACTGGAGTTTTTAGGTTTCTCGGACGATACTGCGTTTCGCGAGAGCGATCTAGAGCAGGCGCTCATCACACATCTTCAGAAGTTCCTGCTGGAGCTTGGCCGTGGCTTCGCTTTCGAGGCGCGCCAAAAGGGCATCACCTTTGATGGGCGCCATTTCTATATTGACCTTGTTTTTTACAACTATCTGATGCGCTGCTTCGTGCTCATCGACCTTAAGACCGATGACCTTACGCATCAGGACCTGGGCCAGATGCAAATGTATGTGAACTACTACACGCGTGAGCTCATGAACGAAGGCGACAATCCGCCCATAGGCATCGTGCTCTGCGCGGACAAAAGCGATTCGATCGTCGAGTACACGCTGCCCGAAGACAACGACCAAGTGTTTGCCGCCAAATACCTGCCGTATCTTCCAAGCAAGGAAGAGCTGGCGCGCGAGCTGAGTGCCGAGTACCGCGCCATCAACGAAGCGACTAATGGCGAAACGCAAGGGTAGCAGCACGTTGCGACCGAAACGCCCGCACGCCTGCGAGCCGTCCCGCGGTGAGCTTCCCTACTTCCCAAATATCGCAGCGAACAAGCCCCTGCGTTTGGGCTTTTCTTCTCGGTAGGAACCCTCGGCTGCGGCCGCCACCTGTCGTGGCTGCTCGCCGCCTCCACGGCGCACGATCTGGTATAGGAACGGCGATTTAACGTATTTGACCTCGATGGGCGTGGCATGCACGGTGCTCTCGCCGGACAGATGCAGGCTCGGGTTGAGCGGCGCCACGATATGCGTCTCGCGCTTGTCGCTAAACACCACCGCGGCCGCGCGGCCCGTCTGGCCGTTCACGGCGATGCGCACCTGCTCGCCGTCGCGGCTGTCCGTTGCCGGACGGTCGACAAAGTACACCGGCACCATAACTAGGCCGTCCTTGTGCTTGCGGGCCTTGCGCGCCCAGGCGCGGATGCTCTTTTTATTGAGTCCCAGTACAGCCTCGGCGTCGTTGCCCGCAACGTCGAGCGCCAGCTTATCAATGACCACCTGGTCCTTGGTAGACGCATCGACGGAGACAACGCGGAAGTCGCCCTCCTGCATGGCCGGGTCAAACGGTCCAACCTTGGCGAAGTCCCACGGCTCCAGAATGCCCATAAGGCGAACGTCTAGGTAGTTTGCCCGCGGATACGCCCAGTCGAGCACCTCGTAGTACACCAAGGTCTCCTTGCTCAGCCCCTTGCCCGGGAAGGACGCCATCATGCGCAGGTCCGCCAGCGCCATGGGGAAATAGAAGAGCATCATGTCATTTTGAATCGCGTCTTCCACGTCGTGCCCGGCAAAGGCGTCGGGGTACTGGCGCACCAGCTGCAGCGCGTTGGCACGTGCCTGCTGCGGCGAAATCTCGCAGGGAATACCCTGCTCGGGCACATACTCCGCACCCACGCCCATGGTCAGACGCTTGCTGAAGGTACCGGGCTTGAGTAGGTCGGCAATGCCGATCTTGTTGCCGCAGGACGGGCACTCAAACACACGCTGCGTTGACTCGCCCTCAAAGGACGCTCCGCAGAAGGGGCAAGGAATGCTCACATGCGTGGCCTCTTGGAACTCTTGCGCCGTACCGCGATCCTCCCACAGCAGATGTTCCAGGACCGACTGATTGCGCCAGTGCGAATTGAAGAAATACCAGTCCGGGTCCTCCGGGCGCTCGAGTTGCGACACATGCGTGAGCTTGAGCAGTCCATCCACCACCGTCAACGGCGTATGGCGAATGCCCAAAGCGCTCTTGGGCTCTCCGGCGTCCGCCTGCCACGGAATGATCGTGCCGCAATAGGCGCACTCAAAGCTGCGCTTAGCCTGGTGCGAGTACATAGGGCCGCCGCAGTTTTGACATTTAATGGCAAACATCTCGTCCATGGAAACGTCCTCCTTTGCACAGGGGCTGTCGACATTAAGTATGTCGAGCAAACAGGCACATGCCCATACCCATGTGGCCCAAAATGGACCACCCAGGCAGACGAGAAGGCTCGCTCGTTAGCACCGGCAGACTATTGCTGCATTTTCTGAGCATCGGTGCACGGCGCCCCCGCACGAGCTACACTATCCCCTTAAACATGATTGTGAGGACGACCACTATGCTATTTGTAAATCGGCTGGTACATACGCTTGTTCCCGGCAGCGAGAGCGAGCCGGTCGATGCATCTTGCCGCACCAACGCGGGCTTTGCCGCAAGCCTCATCTGCATTGGCCTCAACATCACCCTGTGCCTGGCCAAGGGCATCGCAGGCCTGCTCGCCGGCTCCGTCTCGCTTATCGCCGACGCCTTCAACAACCTCTCCGATGCCTCGAGCAACATCGTGAGCCTGCTCGGATTCCGCCTTGCCAGCCGCCCGGCAGACGAAGGCCACCCCTATGGCCACGGACGCTACGAGTACCTAGCCGGCCTGTTTGTCGCCGTCCTGGTTTGCGCCGTCGGCATCAACCTGATCCTCGAGTCGGTCACCAAGATCATCAAGCCTTCGCCCACCGTGTATTCGGCGCTCTCCATGGCTGCCCTTGTTCTGTCCATGCTGGTTAAGCTCTGGATGGCCGCGTTCAACCGCACGCTGGGCGACCGCATCGACTCGGAAACGCTCATCGCCACGGCGCAGGACTCCAAAAACGACGTCATCACCTCGGGCTCGGTCTTGGCGGCGGCGCTTATTTCGCAAGCGACCGGCTTTGATCTCGACGGCTGGGCAGGCCTGGGCGTGGGCATCTTCATCTGCATCAGCGGCATGGGCCTGGTGCGCGACGCCATCAGCCCGCTGTTGGGGCAAGCGCCCGACCCCAAGCTCGTCCAGGAAATCCGCGACAGGATCATGTCGTACCCCCAGGTTCTAGGCACGCACGACCTCATGGTGCACGACTACGGCCCCGGCCGTCAGTTTGCCAGCGCACACGTCGAAATGCCCGGCGAGGGCGATGCCTTTGAGCACCACGAGATTCTGGACACCATCGAGCACGACATCAAGCGCCAGATGGGCATCGATATCACGCTGCACTGCGACCCCATCGCGACAACCGGCGATGACTTGCGCGGCTGGGTCAAGCGCGGCGTCATGCAGATCGATCCCGCGCTCTCCATCCACGACCTGCACGAGCACGACGGGTTCGTTTCGTTTGACCTGGTGCGTCCCGACGGCTTTGACATATCCGACGAGGAGCTGCTGGAGCTCGTCACGCGCATCGTGCACGAGCGCCGACCCGATGCCTCATGCGTTGTTACGTTTGACTCGGGCTTTAGTTCGCCCGAGCGTCCGGCCGAGCAGCTGTAGCCCCGCTCCGCTCGTCCGCTAGTTTCCCTGCGCGCTCGAAATACCGTTTTGCAGGGCATCCCAGGCGTTCGTCGCCATGTCGCCCAAGTTCTGCGCGGTATCGCCCAAGTTTTGTGCCGTATCGCCCAGCTCTTGCGCCTTGTCTCCCAACTCCTGCGCCTTGTTGCTCAAGTCCTCCAGCGTATTGGAGCTCGAGCTGTCGGTACCGCTTTGGCCGTCGGACGAGTTGCCCGAGCTGTTCTTGTGCGTGAGTTGAATTTCGAGGTTGCCGTTGTCGTTGTAGTAGGCAGACGTAACGACCCAGTTGGCATCGATGACGGGCGTTGAGCCGTCGTCGGTCAGAATCACGGCGTTCGAAAGATCGGCACCACGCGACTTGAGAATCTTTTTAGCGTTTGACCAGTACTGTCCCGGAATATCGCTCAGATCGACAGTGCCAGACGAGGCGGACTCGGTTTGCTCGGCAGCGGTATCGGCCGTTGAACTCCCTCGCTTGTTGAGCATGCCCGACACGATGGCAAACACAACCGACAGCGCAAAGAAAATCGCCAGCACGATGAGGATCTTCTTGATCACGCTCGACGAACGCGACGGCTTCTTCTCCTCGTCCTCGCCATATTGCGGAATCGACTTGGGATACTCGCGATACGGCTGCGCCGTGCGAGGCATATACGTCGTCTGCTGAGGCTGCGGAATGGGATTCTGCGGCAGGTCATCATAGGGATTCGACGTCGAGGCGGCATAAGAATCCTGCGGCGCGTATTCAAACGGGTCCGGAGCTGCGTTGCCATAGGGGCCTTGCGAAGATGCAGCGTAAGAATCCTGCGCCGAGTCGCCATAGCCCATAACCCGGGTGGGCTCGGCAGAAGGCTGCGTCGCGGCGGGGTCGGTATAGCCGGGGTTGGGAACAACGCGGGTCGCATCGGCGCTATCGCCAGCCTGCGCGGAACCGTAACCGCCCATCACGTTTGTCTTGTCCTGATCCATGCAGCGATTCCTTTCCGTAGCCTGTAAGCATCAAGTTATCCATGCATTCTACCCGCGCAAAAGCCTATGATGGGCAGAGCCAGTCGGTATCTACAAGACATGCGCGACAGGTGGCAACAAGCGAATCGAGGAACGTCATGGCAAAAAGCAAGCTCATCAAAAACACGACGCGTGCCGAGCGCGAGGAAATCATCAAGCTGGCACTCGCCGGCTGCGGCAACGGCAGCTGCGATAACTGCGGCAGTTGCAGCCTGGTGGCTGGCGACCCATACGGCACCTACCAGCCCTACATTGACGGCGAGATGGAAATCGCCGACATCAACATGATGGTCGCCGAGCGCAACGCCAAACTCTTCGGCCTTCAGCGCGGATAGAAAACAAAAGCCCCGCCGGGCCTTGTGGGCACGGCGGGGCGAGCAGGCAGTTATGGGCAACAGACTTAGAAC
>CABUHP010000059.1 GCA_902491415.1 uncultured Collinsella sp. | reverse complement strand
GCGTCCGCCGGCGCGGCGCACCTTCTTTTCCTCGTGGCGAATAAACAGCTGCATGTCGATGGTCGCCTTGTCGTAGACGCGCCCGCGCACGCCGATGGCGGCGGCATCGCGCCCGAGCGCCATGCTCGCCAAGCCAATGTCCTGCGTCACGACTACGTCGCCCGCCTGCAGGCGTTCGACAATGGCAAAGTCGGCGCTGTCGGCGCCCACGCTCACATCGAGTGTCGTGACCCAAAAGCCGCGTCGCGCGTGCTCGGCATCGCGCGGGTCGTCGCGGCGAATGTGCCGTTCCAGGTTTTGCGTGCTGTTGCCGGCGATAACAACGGCGACGCCCGCCCGCCGCGCGCAGTCAATCGACTCGCGCGTGACCGGGCAGGCGTCGGCATCAATAAAGAGCGTTCGCGGCATCTAGTGCACCAGTTTGCCAAATTGAATAGCACGAACAATCAGCGTTACGCCAAACACCAGCAGCGCGGCGCCGCTAAAGATGACGAGCATCTTGGCCGACCACAGCGGATAGATAAACACGAACATGCCGGCGATGATGGAGAGTGCACCGCTCAGGATGGCGAGGGCACGGTTGGACGAAAGCTCGGACTCCAGAATGGACATGACACCTTCGACAATCCAGCCAAAGCCGGCCACGATAACCACCATCGTGGTGAGCGTCGCGGTCGAGAAGGCCTGGTTGCGCAGGATTATGACGCCGCCCAAGATAATGAGTAGGTTGGAGATGATGCTCGTCACGCGCCAGCCGGTGGGCAGCAGCGGCTCAAAAATGGCAGTGAACAGCCTGATGGCAGCAGTGATTACAAAGTAAAAACCCAGGACAGTCGTCAAAAAGACGAGGGACTTGGCGGGTGCAAAAAGCAGCGCGATACCAGCAATGAGCGCTAAGACGCCCGTGATGGCGTAAATCCAGCGTACGGCCTTGACGGCTTTGCCCGCCATGCTTCTCTCGTCAAATCCAAACTGGCTCGATTTTTGGTCATCGTTCTTAAAAATGCCCATAATGTCTCCTTTCCGTGCGGCGTAAGTCTTGATCGTTACAACCAGTATCGCCTAAAGGCGCTGGCGTATGGGTCGGGGAGGGCGAAACGTAACCAAAAGGTCCCGAATTGTTTCCGTTGTTCCCCACGTCGCGATTTTCTATTCAACAGGTGTAGAATATTGCAGCCCTGTTCGTTATTGCCTACGTTTTAGGTTAGATTTTCCTAAGGACAATTGGCTTGTATTGGGGGTTCCCTATGAACGAAGCAGTTCCCGAGGCACCGTCGAGTGTCGAATCGATGGCAAAGCAGGGTTGCGAAAAGCTCGGCTTGGAAGCGTTTGATGCGCTGGTCCGTCGTGCCCGTACGTGCCGCCGTTTTGACGAGTCCATGCGCGTGCCGCGTGAGCTTTTGCTTGAGCTGGCGGAGCTGGCGCACCTGACTCCCTGTGGTGCCAATGCTCAGCGTCTGCGTTTTCATGTGGTAAGCGGTGCAGAGGACTGCGCGCGTGTATTTGACGAGCTTGCATGGGCCGGTGCGCTCAAGGATTGGCCGGGTCCCGATGAGGGCGAGCGCCCGACCGGCTACATCGCGATTCTTGCCGAGCGTGCCGTTCCGGGTAAGCCCGCCGCTCCTATTACTGAGGTCGACACGGGCGTGGCGCTGCAGACGATGATGCTCGCCGCCCGCAGCGCCACGCCCGAGGTGGCTGCCTGCATGTTCAAGGCCTTTACGCCCCACGCGATCGATGCCATGGGGCTCGATAGCGACAAGTATGAGCTCAAGCTGATCATGGCGTTTGGCGTTCCGGCCGAGACGCAGGTGATCGATGCGATCGATTCCAACCCCGACGGCTCAATTAATTACTGGCGCGACGAGGCGCAGGTGCACCACGTACCCAAGCGCCCGCTTGCCGACGTACTGGTGTAGCTGAGCGTCACCGCGGTGTGATCCGGCGGTAAACCACCACAAAGGTACCTGTCCCCTTTGCGGTGGTGCGAGGGGAGGACGTGTGGCAGATTTGTATTTGGTGCGGCATGGGCAGACTGAGCTCAATGTGCAGAACATTTTGCAGGGTGGGCACGATTCGCCGCTTACGGCGCGCGGGCGCGAGCAGGCGCTGGCGACGCGCGCGGCGTTTGAGGCGCGTGGCGTGACCTTTGACCGTGTGTATTCCTCGCCGTTGGGCCGGGCGCGGCATACGGCTGAGCTAATTGCTGGTGAGGGCCGCTCGATAGAGCTGGTCGATGACCTGCGCGAGTGGCATTTGGGCTCGCTGGAGGGTACATCAAATCGCGAGATGCCGCCGCAGCCCTGGGGTGATTATCCGGTGGCCTTTGGTGGCGAGTCTGAAGGCGAGCTCCAGTCGCGCATGGTCGCGGCGCTGTCCCACATCATGGCCAGGCCGCAGCACGACTGTGTGCTGGCAGTCTCCCACGGCTCTTCCTGCCAGGAGTTTCTTGAGTATATGACTGGCAGGGGAGAGCTACCCGACAACGGTGCCGTGCTTCATTTTGGCTATTGCGACGGTGCGTTTTCGCTCCTTGATTGGTAACGAACGAAAGGACCCCTATGAATAAAGACCTGTATCTGGTTCGTCATGGGCAGACAATATTCAACCTTAAGCGCATTATTCAGGGTTGGAGTGACTCGCCGCTCACGCAGCTGGGATGCGACCAGGCGGCGCGTGCCGGCATGTTCTTACGTGCGCGCGGCATTGAACCCGATCATGCCTACACCTCCGCACTTCATCGCACCGAGCAGACTATCGCCAACCTGTGGCCGGGCTTGGCGTACGAGCGCCTGGACGGTCTGCGTGAGTGGTTCTTTGGCGACTTTGAGGCCGAGCGCGTGATGCTTATGCCCGAGCGCCCGTGGCGCGACTTCTATTGCCAGTTTGGCGGCGAGGGCCAGATGCAAGTGCGCGAGCGCATGGTGGCGACGCTGATCGAGCTTATGCAGCGTCCGGACCATACGTGCGTGCTCGCGGTAAGCCATGGCTCGGCCATCAAGGAGTTTATGGATCACGTGAAGGGTGCGGCGGCCGACGAGCGCGATCGCGTGCCGGGCAACTGCGCGGTGCTGCACTTTGCGTTTGACGACGAATCCGACACGTTTGAGCTGATTGAGATTTTTACGCAGGAGGATTACGCACGCGAGCTGGGGCTTGAACCGCTCGTGGCGGCAGCAGGCCCGCAGCGGGGATAACGTGAGCGTGGCGGCACGGGTCGCCGGCATAACTTCTCGACGCAAAAGGGGCGGAGATGCATGTACCTGCTGCATCTCCGCCCCCTGTTTGTTGAGCTGCCGATTTTTGTGCTGGACGGTCTGGTCTTGCTAGAACCGCGCGACTTGGTGCGTGAGCAGACCCGTCGGAACCTGCGGCGCGCCGCCGCTGACCTGCGCGGCGGGGAAGAGCGCAGCTACGGCAAAGTTGAACGGCTCCTTGCCGGTGTACGTTCCGGCGGCACGGGCCTCATCGGCCAGCAGCTGCGACGCCCCGGCCAGCGCGGCAGCGTAGGCGGGGTCGTCGGCCAGTGCCGGCTCTGGTACTTGGTCGAGCATGGCACGGATGGCGGCAACAGCGTCCTCGCGCTTGACCTCCCACACGCGGTGCGTAATGCCCGCGGGGTCGGTGACGGCATAGAGTGAAGCGCCCTCTTTTGCGGCGCCGAGGATGATATCCATGACGGGAGAGGCTTCGTAGACAAGCGTTACGGGACGGGGCTGTACCTTGAGGTCGGCGATTGCGCGCGCAGCGGCGGTCGTATCGGCGGCAACCGCGTCGCCCGCCAGCGCACCAACCGGGCAGATCGCCACGACACCCGTCACACGTCCCGGCTCGCCCGAGCATTCGTACACGTAATACGCCGCACCCGGGTCCTTGAGCATCAGACCATCGGCAATGGCTCCGCGCAGGGCGTCGTTGCCGCTTAGGATGCTGCCCATTGCAGGCAGCGCCTCGAGCACGCGGTCCTGAGCCGGGCGGATGCAGGGAAACGGAAGTGCTTTCATGGGCGGTCCTAACGCACGAGTCGGTTTGTTCGCGGCTTATTATGCCCCAACTTGGCCGCTCGCGTCCCAGAGCACGTTATCGGCGAGCGCGATTAGCACCTGCTGACAACGAACGATATCGGCGTGGGGCACATATTCGTTGGGCTTGTGCGCGAGCGCGAGCGACCCGGGACCGTAGCTCATGCAATTGCGGTTACCTGTCTTGCCGGCAATGACGGCGGTGTCGGTGTAGCCGGTAAAGAAGCCGACGGTCGTGTCCGCGTCCGTCACGTCATCGGCGGCACGCTTGAGCGCTGCTAGAAGGGGAGAGTTCGGGTCGCGCTCGATGGCGGGGCGGTCGCCCGTCACGGTGTAGCTGCCATGGCAACCGGGAACGGCGGCTTCGGCGACGGCGATGGCCTGCTCTACCATGCGCGTCGCGGCGGCCGTATCGGTCGGCGGGGTCAGGCGCATGTCGACCCAGACTTTGGCGCGGTCGGGTACGACGTAGGGGCGATATCCGCCCTCGATTTGGCCAAACGTGATGGTCGAAGGCCCCAGCTCATCGTGCGCGGGCAGCGCCATAAACGCGCGACGGAGCGAACACACGACCTCGGCCATGGCAGCGACGGCATCCGCGCCCTTCCAGGGCTGGCTCGCATGCGCCGTCACGCCAGTCATTTCAATCTCGAACCACGTACGCCCCTTGTGCGCCACCTGGATCTGTCCGTCGGTGGGCTCGGTGTCCAGCACCCATTCACGCGAGCCGACCCAGCCAGCATCGATCGTGGCCTCTGAGCCGCGCATAAAGTCCTCCTCGTCGACCGAGCAAATGAGTGAGAAGCCACGGCGGGGCAGCTTGCCTTCTGCCGCCACGCGCTCGAGCGTATGGACCAGTGCGGCAATGGCGCAGGCCAGGCCACCCTTCATATCGCAGGCACCGCGGCCATAGAGTTTATCGTTGCGCACGATCGCTCCGAGCGGCGGAATGTCCGCGTCCCAGCCATCGCCCAGTGTAACGGTATCCATATGGCAGATATAGACGAGCCGTGGCTCGTCGCTCAGTCCCGGCACGGTGACCATAAGGTTGCGGCGCCCGGGCAGCACCTCGAGTTCCTCAACCTGCACGGCATCGAGTACCGGATGGCTCAGCTGCGCCAACCGTTCCTCAACCAACGCTTTGATATAGCGTTCAATCTCGCCCTCGTACGCACCCGGGTCGGAACTGTCGATCCGCACGAGCCCTTGCGTAAGTCGCCAAGCAAAATCTGTATCAACCATAGTCACCTCACAGATAGTTAGGTCAACATACAGATTGTATGCCAAGAAGCGGCTCGGTGCATTTAATGGAGTGCTCACAAAAACGGGGGCGCCTCTCGTGCGAAAGGCGCCCCCGCGGGCATTCAATGTCAGTGACGGGCAGGCCACATGGGGAACTCCCCGTCAGATCAGCCGGCGCTATTTGATCACGCGCACGCGATACATCGAGGGAATCTGCTTGAGTGCTTCGATGGTACTGGTGTCAAGGTGCTCATCGGTGTCGAACATGGTGTAGGCGTTCTCGCCGGCAGACTCGTTGGTCATACGCTGCACGTTGGCGTTGTCCTTGGCGAGAATGGCCGTGATCTGGCCGATCATGTTGGGCACGTTGGCGTGCAGGCAGGCGATGCGGCTTGCGGCGCGCGCCTTGCCCATGCTGCAGGCGGGGTAGTTGACGCTGTGCGCGATGTTGCCGTTCTCCAGGTAATCCTTGAGCTCGCTGATGGCCATGTCGGCGCAGTTGGCCTCGGCCTCGCCAGTGCCGGCGCCCGAGTGCGTGGTGATAAACGTGTTGGGCATCTTGACGGTCTTGGGCGTGGCAAAGTCGCAGCTAAACCAGCTCAGTTTGCCCTCGCGCAGGGCGGCGTCGACGGGGTCTTCGTCAATAATGGTCTCGCGCGCGTAGTTGATGAGCACGGCGCCCGGGGCCAGCAGGTTGATCTGCTCGGTGCTGATCATGCCGATGGTGTCGGCCTTGCTGGGCACGTGCACCGTGAGGTAATCACAGCCGCGGCAGAGATCTTCGAGCGTGCCCACGCGCTGCACCTCGCGGCTCAGCACCCACGCGTGCTCAACGGAAATGAACGGGTCGTAGCCGTAGACATCCATGCCCAGGTCGACGCAGGCGTTGGCGACCTTGGAGCCCACGTTGCCCAGGCCTATGACGCCGATGCGCTTGCCCTTGAGCTCGCGGCCCACAAAGGCCTTCTTGGCTTTCTCGGCATCGACCTGGATCTCGGGGTCGTCGGCGTTGTCGCGCACCCAGTTCATCGACTGCACCACGCCGCGGCTCGAAAGCACCAGCATGCCCAGGACGAGCTCCTTGACGGCGTTGCTGTTGGCGCCGGGGGAGTTAAAGACGACGACGCCCTTCTTGGCGTACTCCTCGACGGGAATGTTGTTGACGCCGGCGCCGCAGCGGGCGATAGCGCGGATGCCCTCGGGCAGCTTGTAGCCGTGCAGGTCGGTGGAGCGCATCAGAATGGCGTCGGCCTCCTCGGTGGTGCTTACAAACTCGTAGCCCTCGCCAAACTCGACTTTGCCGTCCTTGGTGATGTCGTCGATGGTTTTGATCTTGCGCATGAAAAACTCCTTAGCAGGTTTGGTTTAAACAGGTGGTTTGAAGTGGCTGGTCGGCCCGCGGGTTGCGGGCTAGTTAGATCGCGGGCTCAAACTATGCTGCGCTTCGAAGTCCTTCATGTACGAGGCCAGTGCCTGCACGTCTTCCATGGTCACGGCGTTGTAGACGCTTGCGCGCATGCCGCCCACCAGGCGATGGCCCTTGACGTTTTGAATCTGGTGCTCGGCCGCGCCTGCGACAAAGGCCGCGTCGAGTTCGGTGTCGCCGGTGCGGAACGTGACGTTGGCGATGGAGCGACTGTCTGTCTGCGCGGTGCCGTGGAATAGTTTGCTGTTCTCGAGCAAGTCGTAGAGCAGGTTGGCCTTGGCCCAGTTGCGCTCGGCCATGGCGGCAAGTCCGCCGGTCTGCTCCACCCAACGGAACACCTTGCCGCACACGTAGATGCCAAAGGTGTTGGGCGTGTTGAGCATGGAGCCCTTGGCGGCCTGGGTCTTAAGGTCCAGGTACTGCGGCGTCTGCGCAAAGGCCGGACCGTCAGCGATCAGGCCGTCCCGCACGATAACCACGGTGACGCCCGCGGCGCCGGCGTTTTTCTGCGCGCCGGCGTAGATGAGTCCGTAGCGCTCGACGTCGAGCGGCTGCGACAAAAAGCAGCTCGAGACATCGGCGACCAGCGGTACGTCGCCGCAAGCGGGCAGCTCGTGGTACATGGTGCCAAAGATGGTGTTGTTCTGGCAGATGTAGACGTAGTCGAGCCCGTCGCCCGCGGCCTCGGCGGCAATGCGCGCGTTGACGTCGGCCATGGTGGGTATGCGGTCGAAATTGGTGTCCTCGGAGCTCGCGAGCAGCACGGCCTCGCCGTACTTGGCGGCCTCCTTGTACGCCTTGTTGGCAAAGTTACCGGTCACGACGTAGCCGGCGCGGCCGCGGCGCATGAGGTTCATGGGGATGCCCGCAAACTGCAGCGTGGCGCCGCCCTGCAAAAACAGGACACGGTAGTTGTCGGGGATGCTCAGCAGACGGCGCAGGGTTGCCTCGGCGTCGTCGATGATCTGCTGGTACATGCTAGATCGATGGCTCATCTCGAGCACGGACATGCCGCAACCGCGGTAGTCCATCATCTCGTCGGCGATCTCGGCGAGCACGCTTGCGGGCAGCGCGGCCGGGCCAGCTGAGAAGTTGTGCACACGTGCCATCTTCTAGTTCCCCCTCGTAGTCGTTTGAACGTTCGGGATACTTTAGCACAGTGGAGCGCCAGGCGCGACCGTATCACGGTAAAACTCGACTGCGCCGCTATGATTTACAGGATGGTTACATGGGGGAGGGGTGACCTTACTCCTCAGGCAAATCCAAATCTGCGAGCGAAGACATGAGGTTCTCTAGGCGCTTGATCTCTTCGTCCTAAATTAGCTACCTCCTAGTCACTACGATGCGAGTGTGGCGATGACGGCTTCGTCGCCGGCATATATGAGGGTATTGCCGTCGGGAATGATCGTCTGGCCGTCGCGCTTGAGCATCACGACGATAAACGGGTGCTTGCCTTGCGGCACATCGCGCAGGCGCTGGCCGGCCAGGCGACCGTGGGGTGTCACGGTGACCTCGCGCAGCGTAACCTCGGCACGCTCTTCAAACGTCGGGGCAGCCATCACCAATAGGTCGCCTTCCTCAATCACGGTATCGCCGTTGGGCAGCACCGGGTGCGCCCCGTCGCGCAGCACCAGGACCACGAGCATATCTGTGGCGCTGCCAATGTCCGCGAGCGAGCGTCCGGCAAACGGATGTCCAGCGCCCACCTTGAGCTTTACAAACGACATGCCGTCCTCGTCGCGGTAATCGTTAAACGTACGGCGCACGTCG
>CABUHP010000058.1 GCA_902491415.1 uncultured Collinsella sp. | reverse complement strand
TTGTCGACGGCCGCACCGACGTCGCCGAGGAGGCCGCCAAGCTCCTGGCGACCTTCGACCCCGCCGACGACGTAATCGTGTGCACCGACCTGTTTGGCGGCAGCGTCAACAACGAGTTCACCAAGATCGTCCAGACGCGCCCCAACACCTACCTGGTTGCCAACATGAATCTGCCGCTGCTGATCCAGCTGCTCTTTTCGGACCAGGAGGCTCCCGCCGATCAGGTTATCCGCGAGATCCTCGCGGCTGACGACACGCGCGTCAAGTTTGTCAACGACCTGCTGACCGATGCGGATGACGAGGAAGAGTTCTAGTCACCGCCTGCTATTAATGGGGCCGGGTTTCCGGCATGAGACCTTTGGGGGTCAATCATGATTCAACTGCTTCGCGTCGACCATCGTCTGCTTCATGGCCAGGTGGCCGTCTCTTGGGTCCAGGGCTTGGGCTCTGACTGCATCTTCTGCGTTGGCGACAAGGTTGCCAACGATCCCGTCTGGAAGACTACGCTCAAGATGGGAAAGCCGGCCAACGTCAAGCTCGTCATCAAGGACATGGAGCACGCCATCGAGGCCATCAACTCCGGTGTTACCGATAAGTACAAGATGATCATCTGCGTCGCCAGCATCGCCGAGGCCAAGCAGCTTGTCGACGGCTGCCCGCAGATCACCTCCATCAACCTGGGCAACACCAAGTCCAAGGACGAGCAGCGTCCCGATGCCCGTAAGATCTCCCGCCAGATCTTTGTGACTGCTGCCGAGGAAGAGGACATTCGTGAGCTCGTCGGCCGCGGTGTCGAGGTCGAGATTCGCGCTCTGGCCGACGACCCCAAGGTCGATGCCCTAAGCGCCCTCTAATTGGGAACCACGGGCGGCGCGCACGGCGCCGCCCCTATTCGTGGGCGTACCGGATAAACGCTTTACCCGTTACCCCCATCTACCGTTCACCGGGAGTACACGCCCGTTGAGCGATTGGTATTAAATAGTTTTCTCATGACTATATAATTGGTATCAAATCATTTGCACCGGTTTAGGTGTTAACAGCACACCGGTACAAGCTGGATCTGTCTAGGCGATTGTCGGCATGGAAAAGGGCGCGCTGACAAGTCGGGAATCGCCGCGCGGATCCAAGAGGGATCAAAGGGAGGAACAATGCTTGTTCAAGCGATCCTCATCGGACTTATCGCTGCCTTCGGTAAGCTCGATTATCAGCTCGGTACGCTCTATGCGTTCCGCCCGATCGTTCTGTGCCCGCTCGTCGGCATAGTCCTCGGGGACCTGCAGTCCGGCCTCGCCATCGGTGCGAGCCTCGAGCTGCTCTTCATGGGTTCAATCTCCATCGGCGCTTACGTGCCGCCCGATGAGTGTATTGGCGGTGTGCTCGCCTGCGCCTTCGCTATTCAGCTGGGTCAGAGCACCGAGGCCGCTATCGCGCTCGCGATGCCCATCGCCACTCTGTGCCTGGCCATTAAGAACGTCGTCAACGCCGGTATGCCCCTTCTGGTCGACCGTGCCGACGTCTTTGCCAGCAAGGGTAACCTCAAGGGTATCTACGCTATGCACTGGATTATCGGTCTCGTGATTGTCGTCCTGGCCTTTATCCTGTGCTCGGTCTCCTTCTATCTGGGTGCCGACGCCGTTCAGGGCCTGCTCGACTTCATCCCGACGTTCGTCCTCGATGGCTTTGGCGTCGCAGCCAACATCCTGCCTGCCATGGGCTTCGCCATGCTCGGCCGTCTGGTGCTTACCAAGCAGCTCGTGCCGTTCTACTTCCTGGGCTTCCTGCTGTGCTCCTATGCCAACGTGCCCGTCCTCGGCGTCGCCCTGATCGCAATCATCATCGGCATCGACAAGTACGACCTGCTGGGCCTTGGTGGCGCCCAGTCCCAGCTTTCTGTGGAAGGGGATGAGGACGATGACTTCTAATTCCGAGAACCAGATTACTCGCTCCGACCTCATTAAGAGCGCCGTGAACACCGGCGCCCTGGGCATGGAATTCTCCTGGACCTACTACAAGCAGATGAACATTGCCTTCTGCCTGATGGTCGCCAACATGCTCAAGAAGATCTATGCCGGCCGTCCCGATGATTACGCCGAGGCCTTGCACCGTCACAGCGCATTCTTCAACATCACCCCGCAGCTCGCTCCCTTCGTGGGTGGCATCGCGATGGCCATGGAAGAAAAGGTCGCTCGTGGCGAGGTTGAGCCCGAGAGCGTCAACGACATCAAGGCCGCCCTCATGGGTCCGCTTTCCGGCCTGGGTGACTCCTTCTTCCTGTCCACCCTGCGCGTCGTCGCCGCTGCCGTGGGCATCAGCCTGTGCCAGGCCGGCAACGTCTTTGGCCCCATCGCCTTCCTGCTCGTCTACAACATCCCGGCGTTCCTGATTCGTATCTTTGGCGCTATCAAGGGTTATGAGCTAGGCATTGGCTTCCTCGACGAGGCTCAGAAGACCGGCCTGATGCAAAAGATCATGGCCTGCGTCGGCATTGTCGGCGTCATGGTCGTCGGCGCCATGAGCAAGGACATGTTCTGGGCTTCGTTGCCCATCGCCATTGGTCAGGGCGACTCCGCCCAGACTCTCCAGGACATCCTGGACGGCATCATGCCCGGTATGCTCGGTATGGCCGCCTTCTGGCTCTACTACTGGCTGCTCTCCAAGAAGATCAACCCGATGGTCCTGATCCTCTGCACCATGGTCGTGGGCATCATCGGCGCTTACTTTGGCGTGCTTGCCTAATATGTTCGAATCGCGCTTCCATCGCGTCTAACGGTTGCGTCGATCTTTGGGGGCTTGTCGCATCTGCGGCGGCCCCCTGTTTTTTAAAACTCCGTACGAAAGGGGAGGGCTATGGTCGTACCCGAGCTTTCGCTCATGAACATCAACCATCGTTACTACAGCATCGAGACGTTTTTTAAGGCTGCAGGTGAGGCCGGCTATCGCAATATCGAGCTGTGGACCGGCTCGATGCACCTGTATGTGGATTGCCATGAGCACGATTCGGTGGATAAGATTCGCGATCTTGCCGCCCAATACGGTATCAAGATCGTGTGCGTGTGCCCCGAGCAGAACAACCCCAAGCCGTGGAACGTCGCGGTGCGCGGTGAGGCGGGCCAAAAACGCATCCTCTCGTACTTTAAGAATGTGATCGACGTTGCCGTTGAGTTGGGCGTGCCGCAGATTCTGGTGACGAGTGGTTGGGCCTATCTGGACGAGCCGGCTGAGGACGCCTGGGCCCGCAGCGTTGCCATGCTGCGCTCGGTGTGCGACTACGCCGATACGCGCGGTATTCGCGTCGCGCTCGAGGCCCTGCAGCCGTCGGAGTCCGTGTTGGTCAACACCGCACAGGATGTCGCGCGCATCCTCGAGGCGGTCGATCGTCCCAACCTGAAGGCCTGTATCGACTTTGGCGCCATGGAAGTTGCCGGCGACACGATCGACGGCTACTTTGAGGTTTTGGGCGACAAGATCGTTCACACCCACTTTGTAGATGTGGGCGGCGGTACGACGCATCTTGCCTGGGGCGACGGCGAGCGTGATATGCGTGCCGACCTCGAGGCACTCATGCGCCACGGCTATACGGGCTATGTCTCGGCCGAGACGTGTGATGGCCGCTACTATCAGGATCCGTCCAAGGCGACGACTCAGGTTATCGAGATGTATCGCCGTGTGACAGCGGAGATGGAAGCCGAATAACTAAACTGCGCGGTTGCGCCGGAAACGCTTGGGCGGGTCTGGCGCAACGCTTTTATAGCTGGCGAGTTGTGGGGAACCCGTTGGCAGTAGCGCTCGAAATAGACAACTATTGGCGTTGTAATACCACTCGGGCGAGGAAACCGACCGTTCGCCGCAAATCTCCGTGAGTTTGGATTGGTATTAAATAACAAGCAATCGTATGGCTATAATTGGTATCAGCAAGAAGCGCGATGTATAGAATTGCGCACATGTGATGGGAGGACACACATGAAGGAGACCGAGAAGATCGAGATCATGCACTTCGACCAGGAGGGCTACCTCGAGGACGGCAGGAACGTCTACGAGGCCGGCAAGAAGATGACCGCCCTGGCCGACCGCGTGCACGAGGAGGGCTACGACGCCGTCTTCCTGATGGGCGTCGGCGGCACCTGGGACGAGTTCATGCAGCTCGAGTACCTCATGAACAAGTTCGGCGACCGCGACCTCGAGGTCTACCTGATCCACGCCGCCGAGTGGAACGTCATGGGCCACAAGCGCATGACCGAGAAGTCCGTCGTGCTCACCGCCTCCGAGTCCGGCACCACCCCCGAGGTCCTCGAGGCCGTCAAGAAGATGAAGGAAAAGGGCATTCGCGTCTACGCCATGACCAAGCCCGAGGGCCCCATCGGCCAGGCTGTCGGCGCCGAGAACTGCGTCGCCATGGCTTCTGACCATGGTTCGGGCGGCTGTGAGAAGGGCTACTACCTCGCCGACTGCTTCGGCCTGCGCCTGCTCAACCGCCGCGGCTGCTTCCCCAAGTTTGACCTGTTTATCGAGCAGACCAAGGACATCTGGAAGGACATGCTCGATATCCGCAAGCGCTTCGAGCCGCGCGCCGAGGAGCTCGCCAAGAAGTACGCCCTGGCCCCCTACACCATGTTCATCGGCTCCGGCGCCCTGTGGGGCGAGACCATCCTGTTCTCGATGTGCATCCTGGAGGAGATGCAGTGGAAGCGCACCCGCTACATCACCTCGGCCGACTTCTTCCACGGCACCCTCGAGCTCGTGGAGCCCGGCGTCCCCGTGTTCCTGTTCATGGGCGAGGACGAGAACCGCAAGCTCGACGAGCGCGTCCGCGCCTTCCTGACCCGCGGCGTGACCGGCGACACCGACATCAACATCATCGACACCGCCGAGTTCGCGATCCCCGGCCTTGACGACGAGTTCCGCGTCATCGTGTCTCCGTGGATTCTGACGGTGCTCGTTACCGACCGCCTGGCTCGCTACTACGAGACGGTCACCAAGCACAACCTCAAGTATCGTCGCTACTATCACCAGTTCGACTACTAAAGAAAACGGGTGCGGGAACGTGCCGGGCTATTGAGAGGAACACAGAATGAGACAGTACATCATCGCCAGCCATGCGCACTTCGCTACCGGCATCAAGGAGAGCGTCGAGCTGCTCTCGGGCGCTCGCGACAACGTCCACGATCTTTCGATGTTCGTCGATGGCCGCATGGACGTGGCCGAGGAGGCCCAAAAACTGCTGGCAGGCATGTCTGCTGACGATGATGTCGTTGTCTGCACCGACCTCTTTGGCGGCAGCGTCAACAACGAGTTTACCAAGATCGTCTAGACGCGTCCCCGCACGTACCTCGTTACCAACATGAACCTTCCTCTCCTCATCCAGTTGCTGTTCTCTGACGAGTCGGCGCCGGTTGAGGAGACGATTCGCGCCATCGTCGCTGCGGACGATACGCGCGTGAAGTTTGTCAACGATCTTTTGGTCGATGACGACGAGGAAGAAGAGTTCTAATCCGCAGCACCTACTGACACGCCGTAAGACGGCACAAGACCTTTGGGGGGTCACATTATGATTCAGCTACTTCGCGTTGACCATCGCCTGCTTCATGGCCAGGTCGCAGTTTCCTGGGTTCAGGGCCTTGGCTCCAACTGCATCTTCTGCGTGGGCGATAAGGTCGCTAACGACCCGGTGTGGAAGACGACGCTCAAGATGGGCAAGCCTGCCGGCTGCAAGCTCGTCATCAAAGATATGGAGCATGCAATCGAAGCTATCAACTCGGGCGTGACCGACAAGTACAAGATGATCATCTGTGTCGCCACTATTGCTGAGGCAAAGCAGCTTGTTGAGGGCTGCCCGCAGATCAAGTCGGTCAACCTGGGCAACACCAAGCCCAAGGACGAGAAGCGTCCCGATGCTCGTCAGGTCTCTCGTCAGATCTTCCTGACCGCGGCCGAGGAAGCCGATGTGCGCGAGATGCTGGATCGTGGCGTTGAGGTCGAGATTCGACCCCTGGGCGATGACCCCAAGGTTGACTGCGCCAGCGTGCTCTAGGCGTTCAATTTCGAAGAGTCTGAGCTCTTCGTAGTGTCCTATTAGGAAAGGGGGATATATGCTTACCCAAGCAATCCTCATCGGACTTATCGCCGCATTTGGTAAGTTCGACTTCCAGCTCGGTACGCTCTATGCGTTCCGCCCCATCGTCCTGTGCCCGCTCGTGGGCCTGGTGCTGGGGGACCTGCAGTCCGGCCTCGCGATCGGCGCCAGCCTGGAGCTGCTGTTCATGGGCTCGATCTCCATCGGCGCCTACGTGCCGCCTGATGAGACGATCGGCGGCGTGCTCGCCTGCGCCTTCGCTATCCAGCTGGGCCAGAGCACCGAGGCAGCCATCGCGCTTGCCATGCCCATCGCCACGCTGTGCCTTGCCATCAAGAACATCCTCAACGCCGCCCTGCCGATCCTGGTTGACCGCGCTGATGTCTTCTCCGGCCAGGGCAACCTTAAGGGTGTCTATGCGATGCACTTCCTGATCGGTTTGACCGGTATCATCATGGCGTTCCTGCTGTGCTCGCTGTCGTTCTATCTGGGTGCTGACGCCATCCAGGGCATGCTCGACTTCATCCCGCCCTTTGTCCTTGCTGGCTTTGGCGTTGCCGCCAACATCCTGCCTGCCATGGGCTTCGCCATGCTCGGCCGCCTGGTGCTCACCAAGCAGCTCGTGCCCTTCTACTTCCTGGGCTTCCTGCTGTGCTCCTACGCCAACGTGCCCGTCCTGGGCGTCGCCCTGATCGCCATCATCATCGGCATCGACAAGTTCGACCTGCTCGGCCTGGGCGGAGCCCAGCCCCAGCTCTCCGCGGAAGGGGATGAGGACGATGACTTCTAGTCCCGAGAACAAGATCACGCGCTCCGACCTCGTCAAGAGCGCCGTCAACGTCGGCGCCCTGGGCATGGAGTTCTCCTGGACCTACTACAAGCAGATGAACATCGCCTTCTGCCTGATGGTCGCCAACATGCTCAAGAAGATCTACGCCGGCCGCCCCGACGACTACGCCGAGGCCCTGCACCGCCACTGCGCGTTCTTCAACATCACCGTCCAGTTCGCCCCGTTCGTCGGCGGCATCGCGATGGCCATGGAGGAGAAGGTCGCCCGCGGCGAGATCGAGCCCGAGAGCGTCAACGACGTCAAGGCCGCCCTCATGGGCCCGCTGTCCGGCATCGGCGACTCCATCTTCCTGTCGACGCTGCGCGTGGTCGCCGCCGCGGTGGGCATCAGCCTGTGCCAGGCCGGCAACCCCTTCGGCCCCATCGCCTTCCTGCTCATCTACAACGTCCCCGGCTTCGCGCTGCGCGTCTGGGGCGCCGTCAAGGGCTACGAGCTGGGCGTGGGCTTCCTGGACGAGGCCCAGAGGACCGGCCTCATGCAGAAGATCATGACCTGCGTGGGCATCGTGGGCGTCATGGTCGTGGGCGCCATGTGCAAGGACATGTTCTGGGCCAGCATCCCGGTGGCCATCGGCTCGGGCGAGGACGCCCAGACCCTCCAGGACATCCTGGACGGCATCATGCCCGGCATGCTCGGCATGATCGCCTTCTGGCTGTACTACTGGCTGCTGTCCAAGAAGATCAACCCCATGGTGCTGATCGTGGCCACCATGGTCGTGGGCATCATCGGCGCGTTCTTCGGCGTGCTGGCGTAAGGGCCCGGCCTATTATCTGCCCCCAAGGGAAACGGCGACCCATTGCGGTCGCCGTTTTTTATTTCAAGACTTTAGTCCGCTGGCCGCGCAGCGGCCAGCTTTAAACCACCCGCTACGCGGGTGGAGACAAACGGCTTTACAAAGCCACCCCTCCGACCGATATTGACGATTGTTCAGGCCGTCAAGAATTCGAGTCGAAGGGGTGGTCGCCATGGCCCAGAAGGCCTACAGCCTTTCCCACACGAAGTGGATGTGCAAGTACCACATCGTGTTCACGCCGAAGTATAGGCGCAAAGTGATCTACAACCAAATCAGGAGCGACATAGGGGAGATCCTCAGGAAGCTGTGCGAGTACAAGGGGATCGAGATAATCGAGGGGCACCTGATGCCCGACCACGTGCACGTGCTGCTGGCGATCCCGCCGAAGTACAGCGTCGCGAGCGTCATGGGCTACCTGAAGGGGAAGAGCTCGCTGATGATATTCGACAGGCACGCCAACCTCAAGTACAAGTTCGGCAACAGGAAGTTCTGGGCGGAGGGCTACTACGTGTCCACCGTCGGCCTGAACGAGGCGACGATCGCCAAGTACATCAGGGAGCAGGAGTCCCACGACATCGCGCTGGACAAGCTGAGCGTGAAGGAGTACGAGGACCTCTTCAAGAGGGGGTGATGCTGCCGGTTCGACCGGCGCGCCACGGGTCAAGATGCACTAGGCCTGGACGAAGTCCGGGCCCGCGCCTTTAGACGCGAGCCCGGGGCCCGTGGGTTATACCCTAAGAGCAAACCACCCTTTTTAAGGGTGGTTCTGATT